>JBHIBR010000037.1:0-10259 GCA_046759145.1 Nitrospinota bacterium
AGGCGCGGCTCTACGACGGGGCCGACCTCCTGCGCGAGGCGGCTCGCCGCGCGCCATCCTCCCCGACCCTGCGCGAGGCATCCCTCTTCTGCCTCTACGGTTTCTACGACATGAACCCGCTCCAGCGCGAGCTCGCGAGAGCGTGTCTCCAGGCGGTTCCCCGGGCGGCGGTCTTCTTCCCGTGGGCGGTAGCGGAGACGGGAGCACCTCCCGGGGACCAGGAGGATCACCCCGCCCTCGCCTTCGCCCAGCCCCTCAAGGAGTGGCTCCTTGGCCTCGGCCTCGAGCCCGTCCCTCTCCCCGAGGGACCGGAGGATGGCCAGCACGCCTTCCGGGAGGTGCGCCGAAGGCTTTTCCGCCGAAGGGGCCGGGATGGGGTCTCCGACCTCGGCGAGCTTTCCCTCGCCATCGTGGCCGCCCCCGGGGAAGCGCGGGAGGCCTACGAACTGGGGCGCGAGATCTGGCGGCTCGCGGAGGAGGAAGGAGTGCGCTTCGAGGAGATGGCCGTCCTGCTCCGAACGGAGGAACCCTACGGCAGGCTCCTCCGCGAGACCCTGGAGTTCCTGGAGATACCCTATCGTTTTGCGGGCGGCCCACCCCTCGCCGAGAGCCGGATGGCCCGCAGGTTTCGCCTCTTTCTCGAACTGGGGCCCCGCGGACTCCGCCGCAGGGATGTGCTTCGCTTCTTCGCCCTGGCCCCTCCCGAAGGGGGCCCGGAGGTCGCCCCCTGGGAGGAGCTCACACGCGAGGCAGGCATCGTGGGAGGCGCCGAAGGGTGGGAGAAGGGGCTGCGACACCTGAGCCAACGGCTCAGGGGAACCGGCGAGGAGGGGTCGCGCTCTGCGGGCTCCCGGCAAGGGGCCATCGAAGGGCTGCGCCGCCAGGCAGAAGCGCTCTTTCAGGCCCTGGCCACGATCCCCGAGAGCGGCACCCCCGCCGCCCTCGCCCGAGCGGTCCTCGCCGCATTCAAGCCCTTCGAGCCGCCTGGCCCCACCCTCGACGTCCTCGAAAAATGCCTGCGCGGATGGGAGCCGCTGGAGGTCCCGGAGCTTTCGCTGGAGGAATTCGCCGGCTGGGTGGGGAGGCTCCTGGAGAGGACGGCCGGAGCGGAGGGGGGGGCGGCATCCCGGGGCGGCGTCACCATCGCGCGTCTCATGGACGCGCGGGGCACGCGGTTTCGGGCCGTCCTCCTCCCCGGCCTCGGGGCGGGCCGCTTCCCCTCCCTGGGGCGACAGGACCCGCTCCTCCCCGACGAGGCCAGGAGGGCCATGGACGGAGACTCCGAGCACGGTCTCCCCCTCCTCCCCCTTAAGGGGGAGCGCTGGGCGGAGGAGCGGCTCCTCTTCTGGCTCGCCCTGGGGGCGGCGAGGGAGCACCTGGTGCTGAGCTATCCCTCCCGCGACCCGCTCCAGGGGCGCGAGAAACTCCCCTCCCTCTTCCTCCTCCACCTGGCCTCCGCCCTGGGCGCCCCGATGACGGAGGAGGGCCTTCAGAAGCTCCCCGGCTTTCGGCGCGCATCCGCGGCTCTGGAGCGTTGCCCGCGCGTCCAGCCTGCCTCTCTCCTGGAGCACGACCAGCGGCTCATCCAGGCGGCACTGGAGGGGAGAGAGGACGTCGAGGGAGCCCTCGCTCCCCTCCTGGAGGAGAGCGCCACTCTGCGGCGCGCCTTCGAGGCGGAAAGTGCCCGCTGGGCGTCTGGCTGCTTCACCCGCTTCGACGGCCTCCTGGCGGGCTCCCGGGCGCGAGAGTCCCTCGCGGGGTGGCTCGGCCTCCCTCCCCATCGAGTGTCGCCCACCGCCCTCGAGACCTACTGGACCTGTCCCTTCCAGTATTTCCTCGAGCGCGTGTTGGAGCTGGAGGCCTCCGAGGAGCCGGAGGAGCTCTACTCCCTCCCTTCCGACGAGCTGGGCCGCCTCTACCACCGGGCACTCAGGATCTTCTTCGAGCGATGCGCCCGGGATGTTGGGCTGCTTCCGCTCGCGCAAGGAAAGCGAGAGACCCTGCTGAGCCTCCTCCGCGAGGCGGCGGAGGCGGCATTCCGGGAGCAGGAAGAGGTCGGTCTCACGGGCTATCCGCTCGTGTGGGAGAGGACCCGGCAGGAGGTTTGGGAAGCGCTTCGCTCTCTCCTCGACCGGGAGATCGAATCGGCGGAGGACTTCATCCCGTTCGCCTTCGAGGAGGAGATCGAGGTGGAGCTTCCGGAGGCGGGCCTCCTCCTGCGGGGGCGCATTGACCGGCTGGAGCGGAGCTCCGATGGGAAGCGACTCCGTCTCCTCGATTACAAGACGGGCCGCCACCGAGGGGAGAAGGATGACTCACTCGCTTGGACCAAGGACCGCAAGACTCCCTCGCTCCAGGCTCCCCTCTACCTGCTGGCGGCGAAGCTCTGCTACCCCGAGGCGGAGGTGGAAGGAGCCATCCTCCACTTCTTCACCCGGAAGGGTGAGGGGAAGAAGGTCTCTTTCTCCGCACGGGCGCTTCAAGAGAAGCGGCCGCTCCTCCTCCGTTTTGCACAGGCAGCAGCCGACGGATGGCGGGAGGGGAGGTTCTTCCCCCATCCCCTCGAGGGGGCGTGCGCGCGCTGTGACTTCAAGGCCGTCTGCGGCGCGGCCATCGAGGAGGGCGTGGCGCGGAAGAGAGACTCCGACCCTTACCTCCGAGCCTTCCTGAAACTCCGGGATGAGGCCAATGGCTGAGGGAGCTCCCCTGGACGCGGCCATCCGCGAGAGGGCCCGCACCTTGCGGGGCGAGAACCTTCTGGTCGAGGCGGGCGCGGGGACGGGCAAGACCACCCTCCTGGTGGACCGCCTCCTCGACCTCCTGGAGAAGGGGGACGCGGAGCTCTCCGACCTCGTTGTCATCACCTTCACCGAGAAGGCCGCCGCCGAGCTGGCCGCGCGCATTCGGTCGAAGGTGGAACGGAGACTGGAAGAGAGGGAGAGCGGGGGTGAGGGCGCTTCTGAGGTGGCGGAGCGCATGCGGTGTGCCCTGGAGGACCTCGAGCGTACCCCTGCCCAGACCATCCACGGCTTCTGCGCTTCACTCCTCCGGGAGTTCCCCCTGGAGGCGGGGGTTAGCCCTTCTTTCGATGTGCTGGATGAGCTCGCCCAGGGGGAGCTCATCGAGGAGGCCTGGGCGGGGTGGCTCAGCCGGGCGCTCTCGGAGGAGAGAGCCGCGCTGCGGGACGCGCTCGCGCTGGGCCTGGGGCCGGATAGGTGGAAGGTAGTCCGGGACTGGATGGTGGAGCATCGGGACTTGCTCAAAAACCTTCCGGACCCGATGGGGGGGGCGCGGGAGGAGGTGCTGGCGGGCCTGGGCGCGTTTGGGGCCGAGCTCGCCGAGCTTTTCGGCGAGTGCACCCGGCCCGAAGAAGATAAGCTTGCAGCCCGGTTCCAGGAATTCAGAGATTGGGCGGGCGGTCTCCGCGGGCGGGACGAACTCGACCTTCTGCGCGCCTTCGAGGACCCTTACAAATTCAACCGCAGAGCCGGCTCCCAAAAGAACTGGTCTTCCAAAGAGGCCCTCGAAGCGGCAAGAGCGGCCCTGAGGCGTTTCCAGGAAGAACTCCTCCCCGCCTGGAGAGCCAGGCTCGGCCACAACTTCGCCGCCCGCCTCCTGGCCGAGCTGCGGGGGTATGTCGAGGAATATGAGCGCCTCAAGGCCGAGCGCGGTCTTCTGGATTTCCTGGACCTGCTGCTGAGGGCGCGGGACCTGCTGCGGGATCACCCCGAGGTGCGGGGCATCCTCCAGGGCCGCTTCCGCCACCTGCTCGTGGACGAGTTCCAGGACACCGACCCCCTCCAGGTCGAGGTGGTCTTCTTCCTCGCCGAACGCGCGCCCCGCGCCCGGCAGTGGGAGGAAGTGGAGCTTGCCCCCGGGAAGCTCTTCCTCGTGGGGGACCCCAAGCAATCCATCTACCGCTTCCGCCGGGCGGACATCGAGATGTACGAGAGGGCGAAGGAACGGCTTGGCCCGCGCGGCTCCCTCCTCCCCATCCAGGTGAACTTCCGCTCCGTCCCGGGCCTGCTGGAATGGGTGAACGCGCTCTTCGAGAGGCTCATCCAAAAACCTCCCGACGGGGCCTACCAGCCCGACTACACACCCCTCCTCCCCTGGCGGGCGGGAGAGGGGCCTCGGGTCTTCTGGCTTCCCGAGTGCGACTCCCTTCCGCCCGAGGCCAAGGTGGAAGAACGCTGCCGGAAAGAGGCCGAGGCAATCGCTTCCCTCATCTTCACCCTCACCGACCCGGAGAGCGGCCTGAGCATCGAGGGAGAGGATGGCTCCCCGCGGGCTCCTCGCTACGACGACTTCGGTGTCCTTTTCCGCAAGGGCACCCATCTGCGCCTCTATGAGGAGGCGCTCAGGGCGGCGGGCATCCCCTTCCGGGTGGAGGGAAGCCGCCAGTTCTACCAGCGCCAGGAGGTCAAAGCGCTGCTGGCCGCCCTTCGGGCGGTCGAGAACCCGCGGGACCGGATCTCCCTCGCAGCGACCCTTCGCTCTCCCCTCTTCGGCTTCAGCGACGAGGAGGTCTTCCTCCTCGCGCGGGCGGGCTGGGAAGCGTCGGCGGCGGGCCTGCCGGAGCTCGAAGAGGCGGTTTCCCTCATCGAGGGCCTTCACCGCAAGCGGGAGGAGGTGAGTTTTCGCCGCCTTGTGAGCGAGCTCCTGGCGGCCACGCGCGCCCCCGAGCTCTTTCTCTGCAAACCCGACGGCGAGGGGCGCCTCGCCAACCTCCTCAAGGTGCTGGACCTGGCCGAGGCCGCCGCGGGGACGGCCATGGCCTCCTTCGGCTCTTTCGTGCGCTGGCTCTCCGGGCTGGAGCGCACGGCCGAGAGCTACGAGGGGGCTCCCCGGATGGGAGAGGCCCCCGCGGACGAGGGAGCCCTCAACTGCGTCCACCTCCTCACCATCCACAAGGCCAAGGGCCTCGAGTTCCCCATCGTGATCCTGGCCGACCTGGCGAGCCCCCTGGGGAGGGGGGGGAGGGGGGCGAGGGTTGGCTCCGACCCCCTCCTCTGCGACCGCCGGGAGGGGAGAGTGGAGTGCTCCCTGGGGCCGCTCGAGACTGCGGGATTTGCACCCCTCAGGGAACTGGACGGGAGAAGGGAGCTGGAGGAAGAAAAGCGCCTCTTCTACGTGGCCGCCACCAGGGCCCGGGATTACCTCTTCCTCCCGCCCGTCCAGGGGGAGCCCGAGGGCTACTACCGGTTCCTGGCGGCGGGAGCGCCGGGGGAAGGTGAGCTCGGCCGCCGGGCGGAGCCTTTCCCCATCCCCCTCCGCACTCCCCCGTGGGAGGACCGCCCCTTCCGGGCGGCTGAGCGCCTCTTCCTTCCCGGTGGGAAGGGAGAGGAGCAGACGCGCCGCTCAAGGGCGGCTTTCGAGGCACGGAGAAGTCGGGCGGCGAGAGAAGCGAGCGAGTCCCATCCCCTCGTGGCCGCGAGCGAGCTGGAAATGCCAGGAACGCTCGTCGGCAAGCCCTCCGTGGCGGGCGGGGGAGCCCCGGGCGGGGGCGCCCCGGGCGGGGGCGCCCCCTTCGGGGAGCTCGTTCATTTCCTCCTGGCCAGGGTGGAACGGCTCGCAGTACCCCTTCCGGCCGAGTTCGCCGTCCTGGCTGAGGGCAAAGCGCGGGCCTTGGGCCTGGGCGCTCAAGAGGCCGCTCGCGCCCTCGGGCTCGTTGAGGCTGCCCTCTCCATGCCCACCCTCGAGCGGGCGCGCCGCGCCCCCGCCTGTCCGCAGGAGCTCCCCTTCGTGGCGGAGGTGGAGGGCGTCTCGCTCCAGGGACAGGTGGACCTCCTCTTCGAAGAGGAAGACGCCCTCGTTGTCGTGGACTTCAAGACGGACGCCGTGGCGGAAGAGGAGGTGGACGCGCGCCTCGCGGCCTACCGCCTGCAGGGTGGGGCCTACGCTCTGGGTCTGGAGGCCGCGACGGGGAAGCGCGTGGGGGAGGTGCGCTTCCTCTTCCTGGCGCCCCGGGTGGAGCGCCGCCTTCCGCTCGATGAGCCTTTGAAGGGGGAAGTGCGGGAGGCTTTGCGCAGCGCTCCGCACTCAGGGTGCCCGCCCGTGATCGGCCCACCGAACGGAGGAAGCCTCTGACGCTCCCGCTCGGTGGACCGACGCTCGGTGGACCGACGTTCGGTGGACCGGCTCAGGGCGTGAGGCGCAGGGTGGGGGGAGGGGAGCCGATGTTTTTCAGGAAGCTGTACGGGCGGTTCGGCCGAAATCCCGCCCGGGCCACCTTCCCCGCCGATGTGAGCTCCACCACGAGCACGAAGTGGCGCCTGCGCGGGTCCACCACGAAGCGGAGGTCCAGGTACTCCACCCGGTGACGGCCTCCCTCCTCCCGGTAGCGGACGAGCGGGTAGCGGGCGAACCAGCGGTAGAGGCGCACCAGGTCCTCCTCTTCCGCCCGCCGCACGAAGGGGTTCACGGGGGCGTTCTCAAGCCGCTCGACCTGCGGGGGCGGCCCGGAAGGGTTCACCTGGGCCGCCCGGAGGTAGCCCCCCTCGATGCGGGCCAGGCCGCGCCAGGGCACGTAGCCGGGGGGCGTGAGGCCGAGCCAGCGGAAGAGAGCCCCCGGGGCGGGCAAGACAGACTCTTCGAAGGTAGCAATCCCGCTCGCCGCGGTCGCCCGCCGCAGCTGGGCGAGCGCCCTCCCGTGCTCCAGGCCCGAGGCCCCCACGTAGAGCGCGGCGGCGACGAGGCCACCCCAGGCGAGAGGCCGGCCCCACCGGGGGAAGGCCAACCCAGCGAGCAAGGGGAGGAGAAAGCAGAGGGTGAGAGAGATGTCGATGATGAAGACCCAGTCCAAGGCGAAGCGCCTGGCGATGAAGGGGAGGAAGGCCTGGGTCCCGTAGGAGGTGGGAAGGTCCAGCAGGATGTGGAGGACAACCCCCAGGTAGGCCACCAGGTAGAGGCTCCCGAAGGGAACCCGTCGGGCGAAAAGCCGCACTATCCCCGCCACCACCAGCGCCTCCCCGAGGCCCCCGAAGAAGGAATGGGTGATGCCCCGGTGGTAGGCCATCACGGCGGGGAGGCCCCCCCAGAAGCGGACCACGTTATCCGCATCGGGCACAATCGCCCCGAGGAGGGCAGCCCAGGCCAGGGGGCCACGCGGCCCCGGGCGAAAACCCCATTCCCTTAAGCCCCCCTTCCCAACCGGGGCTCGAACGAAGTGGGCGCTTTCGCTCCGGCCCGGTGGCCGGGGGCCGCGTGGCCCCCGGGCGCTGAGGGCGCTCCCCAGGATGAGGCCGGAGACCACGTGGGTGATCGGGTCCACAGAAATACCCTCTACTCGCCCCGCACTATCCAGAGTAACCTATCATTCTAGATCGGCCCATCCCCCTTGTTAAGGCGTCAAGAGCTTCGGGAGGGCCCATGGTCATCGACATCTGCAGCCTCGCCCCCCTGCCCGAGTTCTACGGGGAGAGCCTCTTGCGAGGGGCGCCGGCGTGAGTAAACTTCTCCGGGGCTCTTGGAAGCCCTGGGCCTTACCCTCCAAGCTCGGCGCACGAGGAGAGAGCATGGACTGCCCGAGACTGCGTCCCCTGGAAGTGACCCCCACCGTGCACCAGGGCCAGAAGCTCCTGATGCTCCGGGACCCGCAGCACTTCACGGACGCTGTGGCCCTGGTGCCCCTGGAGTTCGCCTTCGTGCTCGAGCGCCTCGACGGCCACCACACCGTGCGGGACATCCAGGCGGACTACATGCGGGCCTATGGCGAGCTGCTCTACAGCGAGCAGATCGAGAAGCTCATCTCGGACCTGGACCAGGCACTCCTCCTGGAGAGCGAGCGGTTCGCCGGGCACAGGGAGCGTCTGCTCCAGGAGTTCCTCTCCTCCCCCAGCCGGGCGCCCTTCCTGGCGGGGCGCACCTACGAGGCGGACCCCGAGCGTCTGAGGGCGACCATCCGGACCTTCTATCAGCCCCCCGAGGGGCCGGGCCTCCCCGGGACCAACGGCCAGCTCGTCCGGGGCCCCCTCCGGGCTGCCGTCGCCCCTCACATCGACTTCCACCGGGGTGGCCCCACCTTCGCCTGGACCTACCGGGCGCTCGAGGAGGCCTGCGGGGCGGACCTCTTCGCTGTGATGGGGACGGGCCACGCCCTGGCAGGGAGCAGCTTCGCCCTCACCCGCAAGGACTTCGAGACACCCCTGGGCACCCTGCGGACGGACAGGGCCTTCGTGGACCGGCTGGCGGCGGGCTGCCGCGCAGACCTCTTTGCCGAGGAGTTCGCCCAGCGGGCGGAGCACTCAGTCGAGTTCCAGGCCGTCCTCTTGCGCTTCCTGCTCGAGAGCCGAGGTGCAGGCGCCCAGGAGGCGAGTTTCGTCCCGATCCTCTGCGGCTCCTTCCACGACCTCGTGCTGAACAGTGTAAAGAGCCCTCTCTCCGACCCCGCGGTGGCCGAGTTCATAGAGAGCCTCCGGGCGGCAATCGCGGCCAGCGAGCGAGAGGGGAGGAAGGTGTGCCTCATCGCGAGCGCGGACCTCGCCCACGTAGGCCCTCGGTTTGGAGACCCGCTCCCCCTCCAGCCCTCGGATTTCGCCCGGCTCGAGAGGCAGGACCGTGCCATGCTCGAGCACGTCGCCCGGGGCGACGCCGAGGGGTTTTTCGCCATCGTCCGTGCGGAGGAAGACCGGCGCAGGGTATGCGGCCTCTCATCCATCTACGTGCTCCTCTCCGCCCTCGGGGGAGTCCGGGGCGAGCTCCTGAAATACTCCCAGTGGCCCGACCCCCACGGGACGGTGACCTTCTGCAGCATGGCCTTCCGCTGAGTCCGGCTCCCGGACGCGCCGCCATGGGGCCAGGCAAGCGCTTCGACGTCGTCGGCCTTGGACTGAACTCGGTGGACCTCCTCTGCCGGGCGCTCGCTCTTCTCCTTAGCCTCGCCCTCGCGGGCTGCTGGGGGGGGCCGCCCGCCGAGAGCATCTCCGGCACCATCTCCGTGGCGCCCGAGCTCCAGGAGCGGGCCGCCAAGATCCGCACCCTCTTCATCATCGCCCGCCCCGAGGGGGGAGGGCTGCCCCTGGCGGTCCAGCGGCTCGTGCGTCCCAGGTTCCCCTTCCGGTATTACCTCACCGCAGACGACCAGATGCTGAAGGTAATGCCCTTCCGCGGACGGCTCCACATCATCGCCCGCCTCTCCGCCAGCGGGATGGCCGGCCGCCCCCGCCCGGGGGACCTCGAGGGCCGTTTTCGGGGCAACCCCGCCCGGGTGGGCCAGCGGGGGGTGGACATCCTCATCGACAAGGCCTATTGAGGGTGCGGTCGAGAGGCGGAAAGAAGCCCCCAGGCCGTCACAGCAGCGAGCCGCTGGGCCGCGAGTCCACGCGGGGGCGCGCTTTACAAGGGCTAGAGCTTTCGAGCAGAATCGGGGCGCTCCCGCTGTGCAGCAGCGCAGGTGGACTCATCCCTAGAAGGAGGCGCCTGTGGAGGAGAACAAGGTCAAGCGCAAGCTGGCCCGGGGAGAGCCGGCCATCGGCGTGGGCGTGCGGGCATTCCGGAGCATCGAGGCCCCCAAGATGATGGCCACTGCGGGCTTCGACTGGCTTTTTGTGGACACCGAGCACACGTCCTTCAACCTGGAGACGGCGGGCGACCTCTGCAAGGCGGCCATCGACGCGGGCATCACGCCCGTTGTGCGCGTGGGGGGCCTCGAGTACCACTTGGCCAGCCGCGCGCTGGACAGCGGCGCGCAGGGGGTCTGCTTCCCGCACATCAACTCGGCCGAGGAGGCCCGCCGGGCTGCCGCGAACTCCAAATACCCCCCTCAGGGCCACCGGAGTATCGCGGGCGGGATGGTGTTCACGGGCTACGCGCCGGCCCCGCTGGAGGAGCTCACCCGCTGGCTCAACCAGGAGACACTGCTCATCACCATGGTCGAGAGCGCCGAAGCGGTGGAGCGGGCGGAGGAGATCGCGGCGGTGGAGGGGGTGGACGTCCTCCTCATCGGCACGAGCGACCTCTCGACCGAGATGGGCATCCCCGGCCAGCTGGAACACCCGCGGGTTGCCGAGGCCTACGAGAGGGTGATCGCCGCCTGCCGCAAGCACGGCAAGGTGCCCGGCATGGGAGGGGTTTACAGCCCTCCCCTCATCGCCAAGCGTGCCGAGATGGGGATGCGGTTCATCCTCTCCGGCTCCGACCTGGAGTTCCTCTTCGCGGGCGCCCGCGAACGGTGCGAGGCGGTGAAGAGGCTGTTCGCGTAGCGGGGAAGAGATTCTTCGCTTCGCTCAGAATGACAGGAGGGTGTCACCCTGAGCGCA
>JBHIBR010000038.1:0-9991 GCA_046759145.1 Nitrospinota bacterium
CGGCGGCCTTCCCCACTTCGGGGTAGTGGAAGTTGGTGAAAGTGTCGTTGAGGAATACGACTTTGCCGCGCCAGGGCATCCCCTCCGGGCGGAGCCGCCCCCGCCCCCGCCCCCGGAACCACGCCTCGAAGGTGGGCCTCGCCAGCGGGGGAAGCCGCCGCCTTCTGTCCACCCCGGCGAAGCGGTCCATGAGGTAGCGGACCGGGCCGCTGGCGAAAGCGAGGTTGGCGAGAGGGGCCACCCTCGCGCTCAGGCGGCTCAAGTCCGCGATGCGGCCGAAGAGCCGCACCCGCAGCGGCACCCCGTGGCGGTCCCAGAGGGCCTGAAGGAACTCCGCCTTGAGCTTCGCCATGTCCACGCTGGAGGGGCACTCCGCCTTGCACCCCTTGCACGAGAGGCACAGGTCCAGCACCTCGTAAAGCCGCGGGCTCGAGAGGTCCTCGCCGGGGATGCCCTCGGCGATCACCTCCCGCAGGGCGTTGGCGCGGCCGCGCGTGGAGTGCTCCTCATCCAGCGTGACCTGATAGGAGGGGCACATGGTGCCGTCGCGCTTGCGGCAGGCCCCCACCCCGCTGCACAGCTCCACCGCCCGGGCGAAACCCCCCTCCCGGGAGAAATCCATGACGGTCGAGAGGGGCTGCACCCGGTAACGCGGCCCGTAGCGGAGGTTCTCGGTGAAGGGGGGCGCGTCCACAATCTTCCCCGGGTTCAGGAGGTTCTCGGGGTCGAAGGCGCGCTTCACCTGACGGAAGGCCTCGTAGAGCTGGGGGCCGAAGAATTTGGGGACCCACTGGCTGCGGGCCAGGCCATCGCCGTGCTCCCCGCTCATGGCCCCCCCGAATTCGAGCACCAGCTCCGCCACCTGCTGGGCGATGGAGGCTATCTTGCCCACGTCGGCCTCGCGCTTGAGGTTGACGAAGGGGCGGATGTGAAGGAGCCCCACGCTCACGTGGCCGTAGTAGGAAGCCGTGGTCTCGTGGGCGCGCAAGATGGCGTCGAAGCGGCGGTAGTACTCAAGGAGGCGCCCGGGCTCGACGGCGGTGTCCTCCACGAAGGCGACCGGCTTGGCGTCCCCCTTTCGGCCCAGGAGGAACCCCAGGCCCGCCTTCCGCACGCTGAGCACGTCCGCCTGGCGGGCGGGGTCGAGCAGCGGCACCCGGGCGTAACCCACCCCCGCCGACTCCAGCTCGGCCGAGAGGCCCTCCACCCTCTCGCGGACCTCTTCGGCGCTCTCGCCAAAGAACTCCACCAGCAGGAAGGCCTCGGGCATACCCCGCAGGAAGCTACCCATCTGGCGCCGCGCCTCCAGGTTCTGGTGGGCGAGCTCCAGGATCATCCGGTCCACAATCTCAAGCGCCGCGACACCACGGGCCAGGATGGTGCCCCCCGTCGCCAGGGCCTTCTCGATGCTGTCGAAGTGGACCACCAGCACCCCCCGGGCCCGGGGCAGGGGGCAGATGCGCACCTTCGCCTCGGTCACCACGCCGAGGGTCCCCTCCGAGCCCACCAGGAGCCGGGCGAGGTTGAAGGGGCCAGGCTTTGCCAGCTCGTCCAGGTTGTAGCCGCTCACCCGCCGCATGATCTTCGGGTAGCGCCGCTCGATCTCTTCGCGGTTTTCTTGCACGATGCGGCGGACCGCGCGGTGGATCTCCCCCGCGCGCCCCTTCTCCTCGAGCTTCTCCCCCAGGGCCTCCCGCTCGAGGGGGCCGAAGGAGAAAGGCTCCCCGCCCGCGAGGAAGCCCGTCGCCTCGATCACGTGGTCCACGGTCTTTCCGTACACGATGGAGCGCGAGCCGCAGGAGTTGTTCCCCATCATGCCGCCCAGGGTGGCCCGGTTGCTGGTGGAGGTGTCCGGGCCGAAGAGGAAGCCGTGGGGGCGCAGGTAGGCGTTGAGCTGGTCCTGCACCACGCCCGGCTCCACCCGCGCCCAGCCGGCCTCGGCGTCGTGCTCGGGCGCCCGGTTCATGTATTTGGAAAAATCGAGCACCAACGCCCGGCCCACCGTCTGGCCGGCGAGGCTCGTGCCTCCCCCCCGGGGGAGGACGGGGACGCGGTGGATTGCGGCGATCTCGAGGGTGCGCTGGACGTCCCCGGCCGAGCGGGGGATGACCACCCCCACCGGCTCCACCTGGTACATGCTGGCGTCGGTGCTGTAGAGCTTGCGGGAATAAGCGTCGAAGCGGACCTCCCCCTCCAGGGCGGCCCGCAGCTCGGCGGCGAGCTTCTCCATGCGTTCCAGCTCCCCCCCGCCCCTGGGGACCCGGGGCAGGCTCCCCGAACGGCGCGCCCTCGTTCCCCTCGCTGGAGGTGGGACAGCAGCCCCTCGCGGTTGCGTCCGGGAGATAGCCCCGGGGTGGAAACCAACGACGATAGTGGAGCCGGCCGCCCGCTTCGAACCGGCGGCCTGCGATCACGAATCGCATCATAGGTGGAGCCGGAGAGGGGGTCAACGCAAGGGAAACGCCAAGAGGTTTGGGAGGGCGCAGCCGTGGGGCTGGACTAGCCGAAAATCGAGCAATCGGAGGGCGGATTGCTCCTTGACAGATTTCAAGATTTTTCATCAGGTTTATCTTAAAGGCTGTGCGCTGGCTCCAGGCTGGCGTCTCTTCATGCGGGGGGGCGAAGTCAGACCTCCCGGGCATCGGCCTTATGGCTGCCGTCACTTTGATGCAGAGATTCAGGGAGTAAACCGCGAGCGTCCGGGAGGCAGCCATGGCGGAGTCGAGCGGGGCGGTGGTCAAGAAGTCGGGCTGCCTGATGTGCCACGGCGGGTGCGGGATCCTCGTGCACGTCGCCGACGGCAGGGCGGTGAAGCTGGAGGGCGACCCGGAGTGCCCCAACAACGCGGGGAAGCTCTGTCCCAAGGGGCGGGCGGGGCTCGACCTCCTCTACCATCCCGACCGGCTGAAATACCCCCTCAAGCGAGCGGATGCCCGGGGTGAGGGGAAGTGGGAGCGGATCTCCTGGGGCCGGGCGCTCGATGAGATCGCCGGCAAACGGACGCCGCGGTCCTGCTGGCGTGGCTCCACGTCATCCTGAAGGAAGAGCTCTACGACCGGGAGTTTGTCGAACGCTGGACGAACGGGCCGTTCCTGGTCCGCGCCAAGGGGCTTGACCGCCCTCAGGCCCAATGCTAGGTTAAATGCCTTCTTTCGAGGGGCGTGGGGCGAGGTGAGCCCAATCCGCGAGGTACTTTTTCCCCAATGACGGCACGCATTCGATCCACCCCTTCCGCTTGCAGCGGCAGCTCATGGGCGAGGACCTCCCCCGGGTCAACTGGGCGGGAGGATGGTTGACCGCTTCGCGAAGGCGTGCGCTTAAGGGAAAGGGCGAGGGGAGGCGATGGCGGAGGTAGTCGTCCGGGACCTCATGAAGCGCTTCGGCCCCGAGGTGGTGGCGGTCCAGGGCGTGAGCTTCACCGTGCGGGAGGGGGAGTTCGTCACCCTCCTGGGCCCGAGCGGCTGCGGGAAGACGACAACCCTCCGCTGCGTCGCGGGGCTCGAGGTGCCCGAGGGCGGGGAGATCCTGATCGGGGGCGAGCTCCTCACCTCGTCCCCGCGCGGCGTCTCCGTGCCGCCCGAGCAGCGCCGGCTGGGGATGGTCTTCCAGTCCTACGCCGTCTGGCCCCACATGACGGTGTTCGAGAACGTGGCCTACGGCCTCCGGGCCCAGCGGACCCCGCGCTCCGAGCTGGGCGAGCGGGTGCGGAGGGCACTTGCGCTCGTGGGGCTCAAGGGGCTTGAGGGCCGAAACGCCACCAAACTCTCCGGCGGGCAGCAGCAACGCGTGGCCCTGGCCCGCGCCCTGGTGTACAACCCCCGCGTGCTCCTCTTCGACGAGCCCCTGAGCAACCTGGACGCCAAGCTGCGCGAGCGCATGCGGCTCGAGCTCACCAAGCTCGTGCGGGAACTCGGCTTGACCTCCATCTACGTCACCCACGACCAGGCTGAGGCCATGGTGATGAGCGACCGCATCATCGTCATGAACGAGGGACGCATCCAGCAGGAGGGGGACCCCCACACCATCTACAACGAGCCGGCCAACTGCTTTGTGGCCGACTTCATCGGCATCGCCAACCTCCTGGAGGGCGCGGCCCTCGAACGCGACGGCGACGAGGCCATGCGGGTGGAGGTGCCCGCCGCGGGGGCGCGGCTTTTGTGCGGCCGCCGGACGGAGGGGGTGGAGCCGGGCGCCCGCGTCACCGTGAGCGTGCGGCCCGAGCATATCGAGCTCCTCGCCGGCGAGTCGCGGGGGCCGAACCGGCTGGAGGGGACGGTCACCGACGCCGTCTACCTGGGGCAGCTCTGGGACTGCCGGGTGCGGGTCAAGGACCTCAGCCTCCGGGTGCAGTCCCAGGGGGAGTTCCCGCTGCGTCCCGGCCAGCGCGTCACGGTGGGGATGGCCCCGTCGCGGTGCGTCCTGTTGCGGGAGTGAGGGAGGGGCTCACAGAGGAGCGGGCGGCGGCCCGCAGGAGAGGGTCCGCATCGGGTGAACCCGGCAGCAGGGACAACGAATGGCAAGGGGAGGAGAAGCCATGAAATCACGTGTCTTCGGTTAGGCAGCAGCTCTGCTGGCGGCCGTGGCCCTCGCGGTCCCGGCGTGGGCGGCCGAGGCGCCAGTCCTGAAAGAGCTCAAGGGGCCTGAGCGGGAGCGGGTGGAGCGCCTCATCCGGGCGGCGAAGCGCGAGGGGGCGTTCCTCTGGACCACCAACCTCGCACCGGTCAAAGCAGCCAAGGAACTCGAGAAGGCCTTCAAAGCTCGCTACGGGCTCCAGGGCCTCCGGGTGAGCTTCTCCAACCGCCGCAGCGGCACCGTCATCAAGCGGGTGGAGGAGGAGATCCGGGCGGGAAAGGTCGGCACCGACTTGGTCATCCTGGCAACGGCGGCCTGGCTCCATTCCATGAAGCGGCGCGGAGAGCTACTCAAGTACAACTCCCCCGAGGATAAGCACTACGGCCCCGCCGCCAAGGCCCGGATGAACGCGCCGGGCTACTGGGTGGCCGACGCCCAGATCAACACCATAGCCTGGAACCCGAAACTGACGGGCCCGTTCAAGGTCACGAGCTGGTACGACCTCCTCAACCCCCGCTTCAAGGGGAAGATCGTGGTGGGGGATGCGACCGGATCGGAGACCTACACCTTCTGGTACATGGGCCTGCGGAAGGTGCTGCCCAAGAGCTACTTTGAGAAGCTCGCCGCCCAGGGCACGGGCCTCCTGCGCCGGGGCTCCGCGCAGCGCCGGGCCCTCATCACGGGGGAGTACTGGTTGGGCACCACCATCATGGCCCGGCACAACTGGATCGCGCGGCTGCGGGGTGCACGGCTCGAGCCCGCATACCCTAAGGAAGGCGTAGTCGCTCTTCCCATCGGGTCGGTCATCCTGGCCAAGGCGCCCCACCCCAACGTCGCGAAGCTCTTCGTCGATTTCTGGCGCAGCGCGAGGGGGAAGCACATCCTCCTCTCCCATAACCCCATCAACGTGGGATACGCGAACCTTCCTCCCCACCCCGACCCTGAGATCAACGAGCTGGTGCTGGGGAAGATCGCCCCGCCCATCGAGAAGCTCAACATCATCCCCATCGAGTGGGACAAGCTGACGCCCAAGGACGTGAAGAAGTGGCGGGCGGAGTTCGTCTCGATCCTCGCTCGAAGGAAGCGCTAGTCCGGCCGCTCTGGAAGGGAGAGTAGGTTGCCGCTCAGACTCGGTGCAAGGCGAAGCAACCCCGGGTTGGGGGCGGCGGCGGGCACCGCCGCCCCCGCCCCCGCCCGGGGGGTTGCTTACGGCTGGCTGAACCCGGAGTCCCTGGTGATGTCGGGGGCCCTGGGGATGTTGGCCGTCCTGGCCATCTTGCCGGTGGCCGTCTACGTCTCCTCCAGCTTCCGTCACTACACCGAGGCGGGCCCCGTGGGGATCACGCTGGCGAACTACGTCAGCACGTTCTCCGAGCCCATCATGCGGGAGGCCATCTGGAACACCTTCTTCATCGCCGGCGCCACCGCCCTCTGCGCGGGAGTCCTGGGGACGGCCCTCGCCTGGTTCCACGCCCGGACCGACATGCCGGGGAGGGCCCTGCTCGAGCCCCTCACGCTGGTCCCCTTCTTCCTCTCCTCCTTCGTGGGGGCCATCGCCTGGTGGGCGCTGGCGGCGCCGCGGATCGGCATGCTGAACCACTGGGCCATCCGCCTCTTCGGCCTCTCGGGGCCCCCCTTCAACATCTACAGCATGGGCGGCATCATCCTGGTGCTGAGCCTCTTCTACACCCCCTACATGTACCTCTTCACCATCGGTTCCTTCCACCGCATGGACCCCGCCCTCGAGGAGACGGCACGGATCTGCGGGACGGGCGTGATCCGGACAGCCCTCCGTGTGACCATCCCCCTCGCCACGCCCGCCATCCTCTCGGGGGCGATCATCATCTTCGTCGTGAGCGCGAGCGTATTCGGAGTCCCCATAGCCCTGGGTGGCCCCTCCCGCATCCACACCCTCTCCACGCAGATCTTCACCAAGATGGAGGAATACCCCCTCGACGTCGGCGGCGCCGCCGCGGCGGGCAGCATCCTCATGCTCGTCACGGCCTTGGGCATCGCCATCCAGCGGAGGATCATCGCTCCCCGCAGCTATGTGACGGTGACGGGGAAGGGCTATCGGCCCCAGCGGGTTTCCTTGGGCGGGGGGCGCTACGTCGCCTTAGGGGTGAACCTGGCCTACATCTTGCTCGCGGTGGTGCTCCCCCTGGGGGCGCTGGCCCTCGCTTCCTTAAGCAAGCTCTGGCTGGGGAGCTTCCAGTGGGAGCAGCTCACGCTGCAGAACTGGCGGTTCGTCCTCTTCGAATACGAGTACACCATCCGGGCCATCCGGAACAGCCTCCTCCTGGGCATCGTGGGCGGCTTCCTCACTGTGGTCCTCTGCACTCTTCTGGCCTATCTGATCATCCGGGGCCGGAGGGGCCGCCTGCGAGGCGTGTTGGACTATCTCAGCACGCTCCCCGTGGGCGTGCCCGGCATCGTCATGGGGATGGCCTTCCTGGTGACGTGGATCCGCACGCCCCTCTGGGGCTTCCCCCTCATCCTCCTGATGCTGGCCTACATGACCCGCTACATGCCCTACGGCCTGCGGACCGTCTCGGCGGTGCTCCAGGCCCTGAGCCCCGAGCTCGAGGAGAGCTCGCGCGTGTGCGGGGCCTCCTTGCTCCGGACCCTGAGGCGCGTGACCGTCCCCCTCCTCCATTCGGGGATGGCCGCCGCCTACCTCATGCTCTTCATCATGTTCATCCGGGAACTGCCCGTCTCGATCCTGCTGGCCACCGAGCAGAGCACGCCCATGGCCGTGGCGCTGTACGTCATCAGAGAGAACGAGACCCTGGGCGTGGTGGCCGCCTTCGCCCTGGTCCAGACCCTCTTGCTTTTGGGTGGGACCTATATCTTCCGCCGGCTGGCGGGGCTGGAGGAGCTGGCCGTGTGAGCGCGCCTGGGAGGGAGCGAGCGATGGAATTCACCCTCACCGAGGAGGGGCGGGCGCTGCAGCAGCTCGCCCGCGATTTCTTCGAACGGGAGGTCCGGCCCATGGCGGCCGAATACGACCGCAGGCCGGACCCCCGGGAGTGCGTCCCCTGGGAGCTCATCGAGAAGGGCTCCCGGCTGGGGCTCCGGACCCTGGGCACGCCGGCCCGCTGGGGGGGAGGGGGCGCAGACCTTCTGACCCAGGCGATGGTCATCGAGGAGATGGCCCGCGTGGACATCGGCGCCTCGAAGACCTTCAGCCACAACTGGAAGGTCTCCTCCCGCATCGCGGCCCTCGCGAGCGAGGAACAGTGCCAGCGATTCCTGCCCCCCTTCGTCGAGGACCACCGCTTCCTCCTCTCGAACGCCATCACCGAGCCCGACGCCGGCTCGGACAACTTCCTCCCCCACGACGCCCCCGAGGCGGGCGCGCGCTGCTTCGCCGAGCGGCGGGGCGACGGCTACATCATCAACGGCCGCAAGACCTTCATCGCCCTGGGGGGCGTCTCCCGGCTGGTGGTCCTCTGGGCCCGGACCGACCGCTCGGTGGGAGTGACCAAGGGCCTGAGCACCTTCCTCGTGCCCAGGGGCACGCCCGGCTTCTCGGTGGGGCACATCCACGACAAGATGGGGATGCGGCTTTACAACAACGCCGAGCTCATCTTCGAGGCCTGCCGCGTCCCCGCCGAGAACCTGGTGGGGGCCGAGGGGGAGGCCTGGGAGCAGCGCCAGCGGGTGGCGGGGGGAGGAAACATCGAGGTGACGGCCCACGCCGTGGGCTGCGCCCGGGGGGCCTACGAGCACGCTCTGGAGCACGCGCGAAACCGGGTCCAGGGCCTCCGTCCCATCACCGAGCACCAGGCCATCGCCATGAAGCTCTCCGAGATGGCCATGGAGGTGGAGGCGGGACGGACGCTGCTTTGGCGCGCGGCCTGGTCGGCCGACCACCTCCGTCCCCCCGACCGCAAGCTCACCATCCTCGCCAAGGTGTTCGCCACCGAGATGGCGGTGCGCGTCGCCCGCATGGCCTGCGAGGTGTGGGGCGGGATGGGGGTGATGCGGGACGCCCCGGCGGAGAAGCTCCTGCGGGACGCCGCCGTCCTCCTCCACATGGACGGGACGAACCAGATCAACCGCATCAAGGCGGCCCGCCGCCTCTGAGGGCCCGGGCGGCCGAGGGAGAACCTTCCATGGACATGCGCATCAGCGATGAGCACCGGGCCCTGCGGCGGATGGCGCGGGAGTTCGCCGAGCGGGAGATCCGGCCCATCGCGGCCGAGCGGGACCGCATCCCGGACCCCCGGGAGGTCTTCACCTGGGACATCGTCCGCAAGGGCTCCCGGCTGGGGCTGAGGACGCTGGCCGTCCCCGAGCGGTTCGGGGGCCCGGGGGTGGACCTGGTGGGCCAGTGCCTGGTCATCCTGGAGCTGGCCCGGGGCGACGGCGCCATCGCCAAGACCTTCAGCCAGTGCTGGAAGTGGACCCCCATGCTGACCGAGCTGGCGACCGCCGAGCAGCGGGAGCATTTCCTGCCCCCCTTCCTGGAGGACGACACCTACCTCCTGGCCATGGCGGGGACGGAGCCCGAGGCGGGCTCGGACAACCGCATGCCCCCCGACGACCCCGCGGCCGGCTGGAAGACCTCGGCCGTGCGGGAGGGCGAGGAGTGGGTCCTGAACGGGACCAAGCACTTCATCGCCAACGGCGGGGTGGCCAAGCTCTACGTCGTGATGACCCGCACCGACCGGACCGTGCCCATCACCCGGGGGACCACCATGTTCTTCGTCCCCGCGGACACCCCCGGCTTCCGCATCGGGCGCGTCCACGACAAGGTGGGCTTCCGCTTCTACCAGAACGCCGAGCTCATCTTCGAGGACTGCCGCGTCCCCGACGCGAACCTCCTGGGGGAGGTGAACAAGGGGAAGAGCGCCTCCCGGGAGCGCATCGTGGGGTTCAACGACGTGGAGCTTGCCGCCAACGTCCTGGGCATCGCCCAGGCGGCGTTCGAACACGCCCTCGAGCACGCCCGCAACCGCGTCCAGGGAGGGCGCCCCATCATCGAGCACCAGGCGGTGAGCCTCATGCTGGCCGACATGCGGATGCGCCTGGAGGCGGGGCGGAGCTACCTCCTCCGGGTGGCGGCGGGCTGCCAGGAGGAGGGCGACCGCTTCGACCCGGCGGCCAAGGCGCTCTTAAAAGTTTTCGCCACCGAGGCGGCCACCCGGGTGGGGCAACAGGCGGTCGAGATCTTCGGCGGGATGGGCATCATGCGGGAGGCGCCCGTGGAGAAGCTCTGGCGCGACGTGAGCGTCTTCCCCCACCTGGCCTCCGACTCGGTCCAGATCCTCCGGGCGGCGCGCTTCCTCCGCTAGGGCCGGCCGCGGAGAGAGAGGCATGGCTGAGCAGACCATCCGTCTTGCGGCCATCCCGGGCGACGGGGTGGGGCACGACGTCATCCCCGTGGCGGCCGATGTGGTGCGGGAGGCGGCGG
>JBHIBR010000039.1:0-9988 GCA_046759145.1 Nitrospinota bacterium
CGGGTTGAGCATCAGGAAATGGCGTGCCGCGCGGGGCGCGCCGTTCTCCTCCACGGCGGCGAAGGGGAGTCCGGTGAGACGCTCGGCGAGCTCGGCCGCGTTGCTCAAGGTGGCCGAAGAGGCCAGGAACTGGGGCTCAGATCCGTAGTGGCGGCACACCCGTCGCAGCCGCCGGAGCAGCAGGCCGATGTGGCCCCCGAAGATGCCCCGGTAGGTGTGGAGCTCATCCACCACCACCGCCCGCAGGCCCCCGAAGAACTCCCCCCATTGCTCGTGGGAGGGCAGAACCCCGTGGTGGAGCATGTCGGGGTTGGTGATGAGGATGCGGGGAGGCCTCTGGCGCAGCTTCTTGCGCCGGCTCTCGGGGGTGTCGCCGTCGTACACCTCCGCCCCCAGCTCCCCCCCGGCGGCCAGGGGCCCCCCGAGGGCGTCCGCCAGCCGCCGGATGGAGCGCAGCTGGTCCTGGGCGAGGGCCTTGAGGGGATAGAGGTAGAGGGCGAAGCTGCCCGGCTCGCGCAGGAGGTGCTGGAAGACGGGGAGGTGAAAGGAGAGACTCTTGCCGCTCCCCGCGGGAGCCACGGCCACCACATTGGCGCCCCCGAGGGCGAGCTCGAGGGCTCGGACCTGGTGGGCGTAAAGTTTCGAGAAGCCCACAGTGGAGAGCGCCCCCCGGAGCCGCGTGTCGAGCTCTGAGGGCGCCTCGCCGTAGCGCGCTCCCCGGGCGGGTAGACGCTCGGAGTGGGCCAGGGTTTCGGCGAAGTGGCGTTCTTCGAGTATGCCTCGGATGAACTGCTTCACAAGAGGAGCCCGTCCCGGGCGGCGGAAGCCTCTCCCGCTCTCTCTTTACACGCGGGGGCCGGAGCGCGCAAGGGGAGAGGGCCCGCCCCCGGCGTTGGCGCCGCGGGCGGGCTCCGCTAGGATAGTGGGAGCCCAAGCCACCTTTTCCCGCGTCGCGGAAGACCATGGGCGCCGCTCTCGCGAAGGCAGGAAGAACTGCCCCGGGGACCCCCGCCGGGGGGGAGCTCCCCCACGGGCTTCCCCCCGCCGCTCGGGGGAGGAGAGAGAAGCTCCTCCGCATCTACCGGCTCCTGCTCTCCCATTTCGGCCCGAGCGGCTGGTGGCCTGCTGAGAGCGCCTTCGAGGTGATGGTGGGGGCCATCCTCACCCAGAACACCGCCTGGGCCAACGTCGAGCGGGCCATCGCCAACCTCAAAGGGGCGGGCCTCCTCTCCTTCCAGGGCCTGCGGGAGGTGAGCGCGAGGCGGCTTGCGCGCCTCATCCGGCCGGCGGGCTACTTCAACCAGAAGGCGCGCTACCTCAAGGAGCTTGTGAGCCACCTGGAGGCCGCCTGCGGGGGCGACCTCTCCCGCTTCTTCGCCCGCGACACCGCGGCCCTCCGGGAGGAGTTCCTGCGCATCAAGGGGATCGGCCCCGAGACGGCCGACAGCATCCTCCTCTACGCGGGGGGTCACCCGGCCTTCACGGTGGATGCCTACACGCGCCGCTCCTTCGCGCGTCTGGGACTCATCCGCCCCCGGGCGCCCTACGAGGAGATCCGGCGCCTGTTCCAGGAGCACCTGCCGCCCTCTTCCTCCCTCTTCAACGAGTACCACGCCCTCATCGTCCGCCTGGGCAAGAACCTCTGCCTCAAGAGCCCGCGTTGCGGGGAGTGCCCCCTGCAGAAGTTCGGCTGCCGGACTGACCTCTAGGGGGAGGGTCCCTTGTGGGCCCGGAGGGGCGAAGCAGGGTGGCGCGACCAGCACCGGGGCATTGACAAGGGGAGGGGGAGGCGCTATAAATCCTTCGGTGTGGGGCTGTAGCTCAGTTGGGAGAGCGCATGACTGGCAGTCATGAGGTCAGGGGTTCAAGTCCCCTCAGCTCCACCAAAATTTAACTACCCTGTGTCAAGGGCGCTGCTTGTGGGTTGGCGCCCTTGTTCATTTCCCAGGCCGCGGTAAGCCTGCCTGAAAACCTCGCTTAACGTAAGAAGATCCTCCCCTGGGCGCCCGCAAGGGTTCCCCACAGGAAAACTTCCTTTCCCCTCATGCCGGGATGCTGGCTCCGCCATGCAGGCCTCATCGCTCTCCCTAAGGGATAGCGCACGGGGGATGCCCGGGTCGAGGACAATCCGCCTTGTTCTCAGGTTCACCTGCCCCCAGGCTAGGCCGAGCAATTCACCGGCCCTCATTCCCGCCCAGCAGGCCGCGCAGGATGGGGGAGGAGTTGAAAGCCGCCTGCAGATGGGTGTGGGCATCCCAGGCCGCCAGGGGGTGGTAGTGCTCGTCTGATGGGAGCTCGCCGACGGACCGATGGTACTCGACCAGCGAGGTGAAGCTGGCGGTCCTTGTCCTCCCGGCAGTACTTCTTCACCTCGTTTGGCCTGGCGAGAAGCCACAGAATGTGCTGCCGGTCCGGGGGGATGAGATGAACGCCTTCCTGCCCGTGCCACGGGGTACTACCCCCAATCATGGGGCTTTGACAAGGCCAGCCGGTTGTGGCGTATACTTGGCCCGTGAAGAACTGGCGCGCCTTGTGGGGTGGGATCTCATGAACTTACGATGGCTTAAATGGCTCGCCATCATCTTGCCTGCCCTGTTCCTGCTGCTCTTGGAGCTGGTGAGACAGCGCTATCTGGAGTCCTCTTTTACTCCCTGGACGGGGCGGCTCATCGCGGTCGCGGTTATGGTGGTCGGCGTCTCGGGCCTCCAGGCCTCTGATAGGTTGGGGACCTGGCGCGCCCGAGACGAAGAGAGGGCCGAGAACCGGGTCCGGAGGCACGACGCAGGACGGACATGCTGCCCCAAATGGCTGAGGGGAAAGGAGATTGACTATTGATACTAAAGATATTAAGTTTTAAACATGTTTAATAGGCGTTCCCCCAAGGGGCGGAAGAAGGCGTAGGGCATCGAAGCCTCCTGAGGGGAGGGAGATCGGTCTGCTGACGCGCCCATGAGACGGAGAGGGGGAGACGGGCAGGTCTTTCCCTTCGAGGAGTTCGTTGAGGGAGGTGGCAGGCGATGCTGAAGAGGCGGGTTGCAGAGTCCCTGAGGTGGATTTGGCTTGTCGCCCTCGTCGGGTGTCTGGCTTGGGCCTTGCCTGCGGGCGCGCAATTGGAACGTGGGAAAGGTGAACATCCAGAACGCCACCCCTCCCGTGAGAAGGCCCACCCGGCGGAGGTGCCGCAGCAGGGTCCTTACATCACGATGGAGGAGTTGCACCGGCACGGAGGTACCCCGAGGGGGTGGAAGTTCCGGATCCCGCCCGGGGATCCGGAGTCCGGGCGCGAGGTCTTCATCGAGAACAAGTGCTTCCGATGCCATGCCGTCGAGGGGGAGGACTTCCCTGCGGCGGAACGTAAGCCCACAGACATCGGTCCCCCTCTCAGCGGGATGGGCGGCCACCACCCCGCCGAGTATTTGGCCGAGTCCATCGTCAATCCCAACGCCGTCATCCTCGTCGGAAAAGGCTATTTCGGTCCCGACGGCCGGAGCATCATGCCGACCTACGCCGATTTGCTCACGATGCAGGAGCTCGTCGATCTGGTGGCATACCTGAAGAGCCTCACCGTGAAGAAACGCTTCTTCGAGGGGATCGGCAAGGTGATCGCGGTGCTCCCCCAAAAGGGCCAGATCATCCTGGACCACGGGCTCATCAAAGGCTTCATGGGCCCCATGACCATGGGCTACCGGGTGAAGGAGGCCAGCCTCCTTCAGGGCCTCAAGCCGGGGGACAAGATTCTCTTCACCATCGACGCCGAGGAGAAGGTCATCACCGGAAGGAAACGCCTCTTCGAGGGGGTGGGGAAGGTGGTTGCCGTGAACCGGGACAAGGGCCAGGTCGTCCTCCACCACGAGGAGATCAAAGGGTTCATGTCCACCATGACCATGACCACCCCGGTGAAGGAGGCGCACCTACTTAAAGGCCTCAAGCCGGGGGACAAGATCCGCTTCACCATCGAGGCCGAGGAGAAGGTCATCACCGGAAGGGAACGCCTCTTTGAGGGGGTGGGGAAGGTGGTTGCCGTGATCCCCGACAAGGGCCAGGTCGTCCTCCACCACGGGGAGATCAAAGGGTTCATGCCCGCCATGACGATGACCTCCCCGGTGAAGGAGGCGCGCCTCCTTCAGGGCCTCAAGCCGGGGGACAAGATTCGCTTCACCATCGAGGAGGAGAAGAAGACCATCGTGGAGGTGGAGAAGGTGGGGGATTGACGGGGGATAGACCGGGCGGATGGATCCACCGCAATCCGGGGAGGCGAACGATGCCCAAGCGATACCGCGACATAGTCGGCGACGGCGGGAGCGGCATCCTGGGCCAGGTGCAGTCCATGCAAGAAGCCCTGGCCCGGCGCCTCGCCTCCATCCGGTGGACGGTGGCGGTGATGAGCGGCAAGGGGGGTGTGGGGAAGACCACCCTCACCGCCAACCTGGCGGTCGCCCTCGCGGAGATGGGCCTGGCCGTGGGAGCGCTCGACGCCGACATCAACGGGCCCGCCCTGGCCAAGGTGCTGGGCGTGCGCGAGCAGCGGCTCGGGCTCAGCGCGGAAGGGGTCCGCCCCGCCGAGGGGCCCTTGGGCGTCAGGGTGGTGTCCATGGACCTTCTCCTATCGCGCGATGACGCGCCCGTGGTGTGGGACGCGCCCACCCAAGCGGACGCCCACGTGTGGCGCGCGAACATGGAGGTCGGGGCCCTCCGCGAGTTCCTGGCCGACACCGAATGGGGGAAGCTGGACCTCCTGCTCCTGGACCTCCCCCCGGGCAGCGACCGACTCTCCCACGTCACGAGCCTGCTGCCGGGGCTCTCGGGGGCGCTCGTGGTGACGATTCCGAGCGATGTGAGCCTCATCGTGGTGCGCAGGTCGCTGAGCCTGGCGCGGGAACTCGGCGTCCGCCTCCTCGGCGTGGTGGAGAACATGGTGGGCTACCGATGCCCTGACTGCGCGCGCATCCAGCCCCTCTTCCCGCCCGAGCGAGGCGTGGAGGGGCTGGCGCGCGAGGCCGGCGTCCCCTATCTGGGCGGTCTCCCCTTCGACCCGGTGGTGGCGGCCCTCTCGGACGCGGGCCGGCCCGCCTTCTTGGCGGAGGGCGCTGAGCACCTTCGGCTCCTCTACGGCCAGGTCGCCCGGGAGCTGGTGCGCCTTCTCGAAAACCCTCCCGGGAGGTGACCCATGAAGTTCCTCTGCCTCGCCTGCGACGAGCCCATGGAGTACGCGGCGCTGGATGGCCCCGACGAGGATGGCTCCTGCGCGGTGACCTTCTGCTGTCCCCGCTGCGGGCACAGACTGGCTCTCCTCACCAACCCGTGGGAGACGCAAATTGTCCGCAGCCTCAACGTCAAGATCGGTGGGCGAACTGTCTCTGCGCAACCCTACGAACAGGTGCGGGAGACGCTCCCGGGAAGCGGAGAGCGCATCCTCGAGAAAGAGCCCGGGGCGACGGAGGGGGAGGTTTCCCCTCCGCCGGGAGGCGGGGGCAAGTGCCCCTTCTCGGGCCTCCCAGGGCGGCCCGAAGGCTCCTCAGCGCAGGCGCCCTCGGCGGCCCCTGCCCCCGCGCCGCCCCGATGGACGGAAGAGGCTGCTGAGGAGCTCGAAGAGATCCCCGAGGCCTACCGCCCCATGGCCATGAAGGCGGCCGAAGGATACGTCCTCGAGAGGGGCCAGGAGAGGGTGACGGCCGAGCTTCTGCGGGAGGTGCGGGCGCAGCTTGGCCTTTGATTCCCCTGCCCGGGATCCCTTGGCCGATGAGGGGGCGCGGGATGCGGGCGAGGCGGTTCTGCCGCTCTTCGGGCGGATTGAGGGAGATGGGAGCGCCTTCGCCCGCGCCGGGCGAGATCCTGTGGACGACGGCGGCGCTGCGGCGCGTCGAGAACGCTCCCGCCTTCGTGCGTTCGGGCATCTACAAATTGATGGTCAAACGTGCCCGCGAGCTGGGTCAACCCCTCATCAGCTCGGACTTCCTCAGCCAGATCCGCGACGAGGCCATGCTGAGGGTGACGCGCAGCATGAAGCGGATGGGGTTTGAGGAGCTCCATCCGGGGGCGTTCGAGGTGGCCAAGCAGAGGCTGAAGCGCAGCGCGCGCAAGCTCGAAGTCCTCGAGGCCATCCAGGCCTTCCTGGCCCAGCGGTCGGGGCGGAGCGCGGAGATCGTGGCGAAGTTCCGCGACTACTTCGAGAGCCTGCCGGAGCGGGGCCTCCTCTGGACTCCGGAGGCCGAGGCCCGAATGGAAAAGGTGCCCCCATTCGTCCGTCCCATGGTGCGCGAGAAGGTCGAAGCGGAGGCGCGCAAAAGGAAGCAGACCGTCGTGACGCCCCCTCTGCTGGAGGCCGTCTTCGAGGCGCTGGTCCCCGCCCCCGTTCGGGGGATGTTGCGCTCCCGGACGAAGGAGCCCCTTCCCTCTGGGCCCCGCCGGGAGCGGGGGGAGGAGGAACCGACCGTCAGTTGGTCGCTCGAGGCGGTCGAGGAGTTGCGTCGTATCGAGGATGACGGGGAACGTCGGAGGGCCCTGGAGCGGGTGGCCTCCTTCGCCCAAGAGCGCGGCCTTTCCCGCATCACCGCTTCGGCGTTCGCCGCGGCCTTGGGGGCCCCGCTCCGGCCTCCGGATCGGCCGTAGGAGGGCGAAACGCGCTAGGAGGATGAGGGGCCCCGCCGGGGAGGACGCGTCCCTTCCGGGAGAGCGAAGGATGAGAGAGACCACCGAGAGGCGGGTGCAGGCCATCAGCTGGAACCTGACCCGGCGCTGCAACCTCCGCTGTGCCCACTGCTACATGAGCGCCTTCCCCGGGGCGGATTGCTCGGCGGAGCTCACCCGGGATGAGTGCCTCAGGGCAGTGGACCAGGTGGCCGAGGTGAACCCCAACGCGTTCCTCATCCTAACGGGAGGGGAACCCCTTGTGCGGCCCGACCTCTTCGACATCGCCACGAGGGCCTCGGAGCGAGGGTTCACGGTGGTCCTCGGGACCAACGGCGTCCTCCTCGACCGGAGGGCGGCCGATCGCATGAGGGCGTCGGGCATACAGGGGGCGAGCGTGAGCTTGGACTCGGCCGACCCGGGGCGTCACGACCGCTTCCGCGGGCCCCCCGGCTCGTGGGAGAAGGCGGTGCGGGCGGCGCGGCTGCTGCTCGAGGCGGGTCTCCCCTTCTCTCTCCATTTCTCGGCCATGGAGTGGAACGCGGATGAGTTGCCCGCGATGGTGCGCTTCGCCCGGGAGCTCGGCGCCCAGGTGCTGAACGTCTTCTTCCTCGTCCGCACGGGCCGGGGCGAGGGCTTCGCCGGGCTGCCCGCCGCCCGTTGCGAGGAGGCGCTGCGCTTCCTGGCGCGTGTCCAAGGGGTGAAGGGGAATGGGGGCGATCCCGACGAGGCGCCCGTCGATGCAAGGGATCTCCTCATCCGGGCGAAATGCGCCCCGCACTTCCGTCGGGTCGTCTACGAGCTCGACCCGGCATCCCCGCTCCTCGCCGACTACGCCCATGGAGGCTGCCCTGCCGGGCGGGAGTACTGCCGGATCGGCCCCTCGGGCGAGGTGACGCCCTGCCCCTACGTCCCGCTCTCGGCGGGGAGCCTCCGCGAGAAGCCTTTTGGGGAGATCTGGCGCTCCTCCTCCCTGCTCAGGCTCTACCGCTCGGGCACGCTCAAGGGAAGGTGCGGCCGGTGCGAGTTCCGCGAGGTGTGCGGAGGGTGCCGGTGCCGGGCCTACGCGGCGACGGGCGACCCCATGGAGGAGGATCCCGCCTGCGCCTATGAGCCCCGGGGCGACGCGCCTCTGGTGCGCTTCCCCGCGGAGAGGAGCTTCGGGCTCGAGTTCGAGACCGGCCTCGCCTGGACTGTCGAGGCCCGGGAGCGCCTCTCCCGCATCCCTTCCTTCGCCCGGGGGATGGTGGCCAAGGGCGTGGAGGACTACGCCCGCGAGCGGGGCGTCTCCCCCATCACGGCCGACTTCATGAGGGAGGCCCGCGAGGCGCTCCTCTCGCGGAGCATCATGCCCGGATTCGTCCGGGACCGCCTCCTGGGGAAGCGATGAGCGCGCACTCTCCGGCCTTTCGGGGCGAGCGACGGGCGGCGCGCGGCAGCCTGCTGGCGGCCTCCCTGGGCCTCCTGGTGCTCCTCCCGCTCCCCGCGCTGGCCCAGGCGGGGGCCCCCGCGGATTACCGCAGCTTCTTCGCCCTCGACTCCCGCACCGCCATCTGGGCGGTGGCGCAGCTCCACCTGATGTTCGGGGCCTTCGTGCTGGGGGTCCCCATCTTCGCCCTCATCACCGAGTTCATCGGACACCGGACGGGCGACGAGCGATATGACCGCCTCGCGCACGAGTTCACCAAACTCCTCTCGGCCGCCTTCGCCACCACGGCCTCCCTCGGGGGGCTCTTCGTCTTCCTGCTCTTCGGTCTCTACCCGCGCTTCATGAACTTCATGGGGGGCGTCTTCCACGGCTCGATGTACGTCTACGCCCTGCTCTTCTTCGCCGAGGCCTTCTCCCTCTACCTCTACTACTACTCCTGGGAGCGGCTGCGCGGCGGGGGGAAGAAGTGGCTCCACATGGGCTTCGGGCTGGCGCTGAACCTGACGGGCATCCTGCTCATGGCCATCGCCAACGCCTGGGTCACCTACATGATGAGCCCCACGGGGATCGACCCCGAGGCGAACCGGTTCGTGGGTACCACCTGGGGGGCGATCGCGAACCCGCTCTGGATGCCCCTGAACGTGCACCGTTTCATCGCCAACGTGGCCTTCGGGGGCTTCGTCGTGGGGGCCTACGCTGCCGTCAAGTTCCTGGGGGCCAGAAGCCAGGAGGAGCGGGGCCACTACGACTGGATGGGCTATGTCGGCAATTTCGTCGGGGTGAGCGCGCTCATCCCGCTGCCCTTCGCGGGCTACTGGCTGGGGCGCGAGGTGTATAGCTTCAGCCCGGTCATGGGCAACAACATGATGGGCGGGGCCTTCAGCTGGACCTTCATCATCCAGGCCATGCTGATCGGGATGCTCTTTGTCGGGGCGAACTTCTACCTCTGGAACGGGATGGAGCGCATCCCCGGGGCCGAGCGATACCAGGGCTTCATCAAGTGGCTCAACCTCATCCTCGTCCTCTGCTTCGCCGTCTGGCTCACGCCCCACAACCTCCCGCTGAGTTCGGCCGAGCAGGTCCGCATGGGGGGCCAGTATCACCCCGTGCTGAAATACCTCGGCCTCATGCCCGCCAAGAACGCCGCGGTGAACTTCATCATCCTCTCCACCTTCTTGAGCTTCCTCCTCTACCGGCGGGGGAACAAGGGCAAGCGCCTCCCCTTCAGCGCCCACGGGCCGCGGGGCAAACTCGTGGTGGGGGCGGCGGCGGCGGTCTCGGTCCTGATCCTGCTCTGGTTCGCCCGCGTGCTCTTCACGCTGGATCCGCGCGACATGGACCTGACGCCGGACCGCCGGGTGTATTTCCTCATCCCCGCCTACCTCTTGATCGCCCAGGCGGCCGTGCTGGCTGCCTGTGTGCCCATGACCTACCGGGACCGCGGCGTGGCGGCCCAATTTCTCTACCTCGGGATCACGGTCTTCTCTGCCACCCTCTTCCTGGGAGCCTACGGGTTCGTGGTGCTCGAGAGGGCCAACCCCTTCCTCCGCGAGATCGCCGTGGTCCAGGTGCTCATGGTGCTCACCGCGCTCATCTTCGTCACGGCCGTGGACGTCTACCTCTTCCGGGGGGCGGAGGAGGCCGGCGGGGTCCAGTGGGGGAAGGTTCCAGTGCGGGCCCAGTACGCGCTGATCCTCCTTTGCGTGAGTGTCGTGCTGCTCATGGGACTGATGGGATTCATCCGCTCCGGGTTGCGGGAGGACTGGCACATTTACGGCGTGCTGCGGGATACCTCCGTGGGTGCCTTCACCCCGACCATGGCGCACATGGCCTGGGTGGTGGGCGGCATCGCCGTCCTCTTCCTGGCGCTCATGACCTTCGTCTTCTGGCTGGGCACCCTGGGCGAGGAAAGCCCTCGCCCGGCGGCGGAGG
>JBHIBR010000040.1:0-9900 GCA_046759145.1 Nitrospinota bacterium
CCAGAAGGACCCCTTCCGGTAGGGCCCCTGCGATTCAGCGAAACCAGTCTTCGAGGGCGCGAATCTCGGCCGCGGGGAGGTCCCTCTCCAGAACGATCTCGGCGATGATGGCCCGGCCTCCAGGGCGGAGGACCCGGGCGATCTCGGCCAGGACTGGCCGTTTGTCGGGGCACAGGTTGAGGATCCCATTGATGGAGACCACATCGAATTGGACGTCCCGGAAGGGGAGCGCCTCCGCATAGCCTTGGACGAATTCTGTGTTTTCCAGGCCCAGGGCCTCCACGTTGGAACGCGCTTTCTCCACCATTGCCCTGGCCATGTCCACACCTGCGACCCGCCCCGAGGGACCCGCCGCGCGTGCGGCGAGGATCGCATCGAGGCCTCCACCAGAGCCCAGGTCCAAGACCGCCTCTCCCGGCTCAAGCGCGGCGAATAGGATGGGCACCCCCACGCCTGTAAATGAATCGGTGACCGACCCCGGAAGCCCTGCCAAGACCTCAGCCGGATAGCCCAGGCGCTCGGCGAAAGACCGTCCCACCGGGAACGGGTATTGCTCACCCGGACGCGCGGCCACTTGGCCGTACTTCGCCTGGACGGCCCTTCGAATGGCACTTGGGCCCAACTCATCCCATCCGACCTGCACGCTCAGCCCTCCCCTGGCCTCCGAGCGAGGAAAGCCTCACGCGGGAGTGGTTTGGAACCCCGCATAAAATTAATATCGCCCCTCACCTTTCGCCCGATCTTGTGCCTGAGCGGGTTCCTTCCTGCCGCGACTCATCCGAAGAATCGGCTTGCGCCCATTTTCGGGGGAGGAGCAAAAATAAGTCAAGCCAATATTCATAAATATCTTTCATAGGGTTTGCCTATGGCTATGAAAGGGGCTTCACGCAGGAACCCTCACCCGCAGAGCCCGCCCGCCGGGGCTTTTCTACCCCCGGCCGGGCCTGCGAGGGGGGGCGGGCCGGAGGGTCGGCCAGGCCAGGAGGATGGGGCTCGCGATGTAGATGGAGGAATAAGTGCCGACCACGATGCCTATGAGGAGGGCGAAGGCGAAGTCGCGGATGATCTCGCTTCCCAGGACGAAGAAGGCGCCCACGGCCAGGAGGGTGGTCCCGGCCGTGAGGATGGTGCGGCTCAGGGTCTGGTTGATGCTGGTGTTGATGATCTGCTCCATCGTGACCCGTCGCATGCCCCGCAGGTTCTCCCGGATGCGGTCGAAGACGACGATGGTGTCGTTGAGGGAGTAGCCGATGATGGCGAGCACAGCCGCCACGATGGGCAGGGTGAATTCCTTCCCCGTGAGGGAGATGACCCCGAGGGTGATGGTGACGTCGTGGATGAGGGCGAGGACCGCCCCCACGGCGAAGCGGAGCTCGAAGCGCCAGGCGATGTAGAGGAGGATGCCGCCCAGGGCGTAGATCAGGCTCAAGTACGCCTTCCGCCGGAGCTCCGCCCCCACCTGCGGCCCCACCGCCTCGGTGCGGCGCACCTCGAAGGCCCTTCCTCCCCCCAGCTCCTTAGTCAGGGCGTTCTGGATGGGCACCTCCGCCCCCTCGAGCGCGCCCGTCACCTTCTCCACCCGGATGAGCACCTCCCGCTCGTCCCCGAAATACTGGACGCTGGTGTCGCCCAGCCGGAGCGCGCCCAGCACCTCCCGGATGGTCTCGATGGGCACCGGGCGCTCGAAGCGTACCTGCACCAGCGTGCCCCCCCGGAAGTCGATCCCGTAGTTGAGCCCCGGCCCGAGGAGCAGGTAGAGGAGGCTCAGCAGGATGGCCCCCCCCGAGAGGAGGAGGCACTGGCGGCGCTTTCCGACGAAGTCGATGCGGGTGCCCGCTTTGAAGAACTCCATCTCAGATGCTCAGCCTCCGCACCTCGCGCCTGGCCAGGGCCGCGTCGAAGATCACCCGGGTGACGAAGATGGCGGTGAACATGCTGGCCAAGATGCCGAGGGAGAGGGTGACGGCAAAGCCCTTCACCGGGCCTGTCCCGAACTGGAAGAGCACAACCGCCGCGATGAGGGTGGTCACGTTGGCGTCCATGATGGTGAGCAAGGCCTTGGAGTAGCCCCCCTGCACCGCCGCCCGCACCGTTTTCCCGAGCCTGAGCTCCTCCCGCACCCGCTCGAAGATGAGCACGTTGGCGTCCACCGCCATCCCCACCGTGAGGACGATGCCCGCGATGCCCGGAAGGGTGAGTGTCGCCCCCAGCGCCCCCAGGGCCCCCAGGAGCAGGATGAGGTTGAGCAAGAGGGCCAGGTTTGCCACCAGGCCCGAGAGCTTGTAGTAGAACGCCATGAAGCCCACCACCAGCAGGCCCCCGACGGCGATGGAGATGAGGCCCGTGCGCACCGAGTCGTGGCCCAGCGAGGGCCCGACGTTGCGCTCCTCCTGCACCCGCACCGGCGCGGGAAGGGCACCGGCCCTGAGCGCGATGGCGAGGTCCCTGGCCTCCTCGAGGGTGAAGCGGCCGGTGATCTGGGCCTGCCCTCCGCCGATGCGCTCCTGGATGACGGGGGCGGACTGGACCACCCCGTCCAGCACGATGGCGAGGCGCCTTCCCACGTTCGCCGCCGTCACCTGGTCGAAGACCTGGGCGCCCACCGAATCGAAGGAGACCGAGACGTAGGGCTCGTTGAAGCGGCTTCCGATCTGGACCCGGGCGTCGGTGAGGGTCTCCCCCGTGAGGACGATCTCCCGCCGCACCAGGATGGGCGTGCGGCGGAGCACCTGGCCCGTGCCGCGGTCCTTCTCGACCTCGTAGAGGACCACGCTGCCGGGCGGGAGGTTCCCGCCGAGGGCTCCCTCCAGGTCCCCCCCCTCATCCACCAGGCGGAACTCGAGCTGGGCGGTGCGGCCGATGAGGGCCTTGGCCCGCGCGGCGTCCTCGATCCCGGGCAGCTGGATGATGAGCCTCCGCTCCCCTTCCCGCTGGATGGTGGGCTCGGTGACGCCGAACTGGTCCACCCGGTTGCGGATGGTCTCGAGGGCCTGGTCCACCGCGCTCTCCATCACGCGGCGGCGGTTGGCGCCGGTGATCCCGTAGGAGAGAACAGGCGGGTCCCCCCGGTCGCCCTGGGGGGCGAGGTCGGGGTAATCCTGGAGCACCCGCTCCAGGCGCGGCCGGTCGGCGGCCCGCTTGAGGGGGATCGCGATGAGGCTCCCGTCGCGGCGAAGCCGACCCGTCGGGATGTCCCGCTCGTCCAGTTTCCTGCGGAGCTCGGCGAAGTAGCGGTCGAGCTTCGCCGCCACCGCCTTCTCGGCCTGGACCTCCAGCACCAGGTGGATGCCCCCCTGGAGGTCGAGGCCCAGGTGGATCCGCTCGCCCGGGGGTATGAGATAGAAGATGGCGAGGCCCACCACCGCCAGGATGAGGCCCGCCTTCCAGCCCAGTTGCCGGAACAAGGGTTCGACTCCAGAGGGGGTGGCCTACCCCTTCTCCTTCTCTTCCTCTTCCTCCTCGGCCTCCTTGGCCCGCTGGCCGAGGCGGGTGGAGATGGCAGAGCGCTGGACCCTCAGGCGCAGGTTATCCGCCACCTTGACCCACAGGACGTCGTCCTTCATCTTGGTGATCTCGCCGAAGATCCCCCCCGAGGTTACCACGTGGTCTCCACGCCGGAGGTCCTCAAGCATCCGCCGGTGCTCCTGCTGGCGCTTCTGCTGGGGGCGGATGAGGAGGAAGTAGAAGATGGCGAACACCAGGATGAAGGGGAAAAGGCTCACGAGCAGGCTCGGCTCGGAGCCTCCCCGCGAAGGGGCTCCCCCCAGCGCCCAAGCGAGGTCGGCGAACATGGTCTCTCCCCCATCCACAAAAAGGCGCCCCCGCCGGGGCGCCGATGGCTCTACCTAGCAGAAGCCCTCCCCGTTGTCAACCGCCTGGGCCCGGGCCTCGGCTTCGAACCCCTCCAGGAACGGCCCCAGCCTCCCCTCCCCCACAGCCCGCCGGAGCCGCGCGAGCAACTCCTGGTAATAGTGGAGGTTGTGAACGGTGTTGAGCCGCAAGCCCAGCATCTCGTCGGAGAGGAAAAGGTGGCGGAGATAGGCCCGGGAGAAATGCCGGCAGGTGTAGCACGAGCACGCGGGGTCGAGGGGGCGCTCGTCTTCCCGGAAGCGCGCGTGCTTGATCATGAGACGCCCTCCTCGCGTGTAGAGGCAGCCGGTGCGGGCGTGGCGGGTAGGGATGACGCAGTCGAAGAGGTCCGCCCCCCGGAGCGCGCAGCGGACCAGGTCCTCCGGGGTCCCCAGCCCCATGGCGTAGCGGGGCGCGCCCTCGGGCAGGAGGTCCGTGGTGTGGTCCAGCAGCTCGTAGGTGAGGCTCTTCGCCTCTCCCAGGCTCAGCCCCCCCACCGCGTAGCCCGGAAAATCGAGGGCGACCACCTCCCGGGCGCTACGCTCGCGGAGCCCCCGGTAGGTGCCCCCCTGGACGATGCCGAAGAGAGCGCAATTCCCGCCCCGGTGCACCTCCCGGCAGCGCCGCCCCCAGCGGCTGGTGCGCTCCACCGCGTCCCGCGCCTCGTCCTCGGTGGCGGGGAAGGCGAGGGGCTGGTCGAGCGCCATGATGATGTCTGCCCCCAGGGCCTCCTGCACCTCCACAGCCTTCTCGGGCGTGAGGAAGTGGGGGCTGCCGTCCAGGTGGGACTGAAACCTCACCCCCTCGTCCTCCACCCGGAGGAGGGGCGCCATGCTGAACAATTGGTAGCCCCCGCTGTCGGTGAGGATGGGCCCCTCCCAGCCCATGAACCGGTGGAGGCCCCCCAGGCGCCCGATGAGCTCGTGGCCGGGCCGCAGGTAGAGGTGGAAGGCGTTGGCCAGGAGGATCTGGCAGCCCGTCTCGCGGAGTTCGTTCGGAGAGAGCCCCTTGACCGTGGCCTGAGTGCCCACGGGCATGAAGGCGGGCGTCTCCACCTCCCCGTGGGGGGTGAGGAGCCTCCCCAGGCGCGCCTTCGTGCCGGGGGGGGTATGGAGGAGCTGGAAGGCGAGGGGCAACGGGCGCTCAGGTGCTCGGCAGCGGAAGGCGCTGGAGCAGGAACCGCAGGTCGTCGTCCCGGAAGGTGAGCCCGGCCCCCAGGAAGAGGGTCCGGAAGTCGTCGCTCAGCAGGTCGTCCACCCCGGCCTGGACGAAGAAGCGATTCAGGAAGTGGTAGCGGGCGGCGATCTTCAGGTGGGTGGGGTCGTCCTCCTCCTTGGGGTCTTCGAAATCGTACAGGTCGAAGCTCAACACCAGCCGGTCGTCGAAGAAGGACTGGTCGAGACCCAGGCCGAAGGTGCTCTCCTCCAGGCCGACGCGCAGGGTGGTGTCCCCGAAGCGCTTGCCGAACATGGCGGTGAAGGTCAGCTTGTCGTCCCGCTTGAGGGTGCGGGTGCGGACGCGGCTGACGTTCCCCGCCTCGTCGGTGGTGATGACTTCCCGGCGGCGGATCTCCAGGTGCCCGCGCGGGGCGTCCACGACCTCGAAGAGGTAGAACTTGTCCTCCCGGGGCTGGATGCGGAGGGTGAAGTACCCCTTCGCCGCCCCCTCGTCCGTCTGATACTCGCCCCGAAAACCCACGAAGGTCTTGAAGCGGTCCGCCTGGGTGACGAAGCGGTTGATCCCGGCCAGGGCTTCGTTGAGCCGCTCGAAGGCGCTCTCCTCGGTGACGAGTTTGCCCAGCGTCCCCTCTCCCCGCTCGATCTTCTTGGCGATGTTGCCGAAGGAGGTGGCCGCGCGGGTGAATCTCTCGTAGGCAGTGTCCTCTTTGACGAGCTTGCCGACGGTGCCCTTGCCTTCCCGGATCTGCTGGGTGACGTCCTTGATGGCGTTGAGCGTTTTGTCGAGCTTGGCGAAGGCCTCCCGGATGTTGACGATGCTCTTGCGGATGTCCTCGCGGTTCTCCGAGACGACGGCCCCCAGGTTCTCGCTCATTCGGTTGAGGTTGGTGACCAGCGCGGGGAGGTCTTTTCTCAGGGCGGCGGAGATGCCCTCGAAGTTCCGCAGCGTCCGGTCCACCGTCTCGCGGTTGGCGACCACGATCTCCCGGGCGGCCCCGCTCAGCTCTTCCACGTTGGCGACGATGCGGTTGATCCGCTCCTGGTTCTCCGCGAAGGTCTTTTGGAGCCCCCCGGCCGCTTGCCCCAGGTTGTCGAAAAGCCGCTGGAGTCCCTCCTGCCCCTCCGGCCCCCCGAACACCGCACGGAAGGAGGAGCTCACCGCCTGCAGGTCTTCGCCCACCGCCGTGAAGCGCTCGATGAGGCGGTCCAGGTCGGCGGCGGTCTCGGATCGCCGCACCCGCTCGCCGGGCTTTAGGTAGCGCTGGGGGAGGGGGCCTTCGGGGGCCCCCCGGGCGGGCGCCGGCAGCCGGCCCGCCGCGGGAGGGAGGAGCTCCACGTACTTCTCCCCCAGCAGCCCCACCGTGCGGATGCTCGCCACCGCCTCGACGGGGACGCGGACCCCCGTCCGGATCCGCATCACCACCACGGGACGGGAATCCTCCAGGCGGATGTCCTCCACCTCGCCCACGTCCACCCCGGCCATCCTCACCTTCGCCCGCATCTGCAGGCCCGCCACCGTGTCGAAGGCCGCCGTGAGGAAGTAGCCCCGCTCCGCCCACGGGCGCAGGCCGGTCACCCGGACCGTCATGTAACCCAGCAGGAGCAGGACGGCCAGGACGAAGAGCCCCACCCTTGCTTCCGCGCTCAGTCGCAACATCGGCGCCTCCCGCTCAGTGCCTTCCCTCAGCCCACCCGGATGGGACCTTCGGCGGACCCGGCGAGGAACTGCCGGACCACCGGGTGGTGGGATTGGCGGATCTCATCGGGGGTCCCCTCGGCGATGATGCGCCCTTCATAGAGCATGGCGACGCGATGGGCCACCTTGAAGGCGCTTGAGATGTCGTGGCTGATGACCACCGAGGTCACCCTCAGGCGCTCCTGCATACGCCGGATGAGCCGGTCTATGGCGTCTGCGAGGACGGGGTCGAGGCCGGTGGTGGGCTCGTCGTAGAGGAGGATCTCCGGCTCCAGGGCGATGGCCCGGGCGAGCCCCACCCGCTTGCGTTGGCCCCCCGAGAGCTGGCCGGGCATCCGCGCCTCCAGCCCCCCAAGGCCCACGAGTCGCAGCTTCTCCCGGACCACCCGCTCGATCTCCCGGCGGGAGAGCCGCGTGTGCTCCACCAGGGGGAAGGCCACGTTCTGGCCCACGGTCATGGAATCGAACAGAGCGGCCTGCTGGAAGAGCATGCCGAACTTTCGTCGCACCCGGTTGAGCTCCCGGCCCCGGAGGGTGCAGATGTCCTCCCCGTCCACCAGCACGCGGCCGCGGTCGGGGCAAAGGAGGCCTATCATGTGCTTGAGGAGGACGCTCTTGCCCTCGCCGCTTCGGCCGATGATGGCGGTGGTCTGGCCCTCGGGCACCTTCAGGTCCAAGCCCCGCAGGACACGGGTGCCGTCGAACGACTTGTAGAGGCCCTCGATGACGATCTTATCAGCCATCACCGGAACATCAGGGCGGTGAGGATATAGTCGGCGACGATGATGAGGAGCGCGGCCGTCACCACCGCCTGGGTGGTGGCCCGCCCCACCCCCTCCGCGCCCCCGGTGGTGTAGAAGCCCTTGTAGCAGCCCACCAGGGCGAGGATGAGGCCGAAGAAAGCCGCCTTCACGAGCCCGTCGGTGATGTCCGTCATCTCGACCAGATCGAGGGTCTTCTCCACATAGACGTGGGGGTTGATGCCGAGGAGGCCCACGCCCACCGCGTAGCCCCCCAGTACGCCCAGGAAGTCGGTCACCACAGTGAGCAGAGGCACCATGACCACCCCCGCCACCAGGCGCGGCACCACCAGATAGTGGACAGGATTGGTCGCCAGGGTGTCCAGGGCGTCGATCTGCTCCGTCACCCGCATCGTCCCCAGCTCGGCGGCCATGGCGGAGCCCGCCCGGGCGGTGACCATGATGCCCGTGAGCACGGGGCCCAGTTCCCGCCCCATGGAGAGCGCCACCACGGGGCCCACGAAGCTCTCCGCGTTGAATTTCCGGAAGGCGTGGTAGCTCTGGAAGGCTAGCACCATGCCGGTGAAGGCCCCCGTGAGCACGACGACCGCGCTCGAGCGCACGCCCACAAACTCCATCTGCCCGAAAACGTTCCGCAGGCGGTAGGGGGGGCGCAGCGCCCAGCGGAGGCTCTCGATGAAGAGGAGGAGGAGGCACCCCATCTCTTCCAGCATCCCATAGATGTATAGCCCGAGCGTATTCATCCCCCTGGGCCGCCCTCCGCCTCAGACCCGCCGTCCTCCCGGGCCAAATCCATGCCCAGATAACGCCAGCATACCACTTCTCCCCCCCGGACGAACACTCGGGGGACTCGCGCCCCGATGCGGCAGAAGACCTCGTAGGGGATGGTGCCCGCCCGGGCCGCAAGCTCGGCGGCCCCCACCTCCTCCTCCCCCTGCCGTCCCAGGAGCACCACCGGCTCCCCGGCCGCCGCCGAGGGCAGGTGGGTGAGGTCGACGGCCAGCATGTCCATGGAAATGAGCCCCACCACCGGGGCGCGCCGCCCCCCGACGAGGAGGTCGGCCCGGTTCGAGAGCGAGCGGTCGCAGCCGTCGCCATAGCCCGCCGCCACGATGCCCACCCGGCCGGGGGAGCTCCGGCGGTATGTCCCCCCATAGCCGATGGGCTCTCCCGCCCCTACCTCCTTCACCTGGACCAGCGCGCTCTCCCACCGGAGGGCAGGCCGCAGCGCTGGCCTCTCCCTCCTCTCCGGACCGGGCGCCACCCCGTAGAGGGCGATGCCCACGCGCACCAGGTTCCCCGGCGCGTCGGGGAAGTTGAGGCATCCGGCGCTATTCGCGCAATGCAGGAGGGGGGGGAGCAGGCCCTCCTGCCGGAGCGCTCCCGCCAGCTCGGCGAAGGCCGCAAGCTGCGCCCGGGTGGGACGCGCATCCTCCTCATCGGCGCGGGCCAGATGGGTCATGAGGCCGCGGAAGAGGAGCCCCTCCTCCCGGGCGAGGCGCCGGGCCACCTCGAGGGCCTCGCCCGGACGGACCCCCAGCCGGCCCATCCCCGTGTCCACCTTGAGGTGGACGGCCACCCGTGCCCCTGCCGCCCGCGCCGCCCGGGCGAGGGCCAGGGCGCCCTCGGGGTCCACCACCGCCTGCTCGAGCCTCAAGTCGGCCACGCGGCCAAAATCGGCGGGCAGGGGCGCCCCCATCACCAGGATGGGCGCCGCCACGCCGGCCCGGCGCAACTCCTCCCCCTCGGCCGCCCTCGCCACCCCCAGCATGAGGGCGCCCCCCTTGAGGGCCGCGCGGGCCACCTCCACTGCCCCATGCCCGTAGGCGTCCGCCTTCACCACCGCCAGGAGCTGGCGGCCCTCGCCCGCCCGGCGGCACACCTCTTGCGCGTTGGCGGCGATGGCGTCCAGGTCCACCCGGGCCCGGGTGGGCCCGGGGATTGGGTGCATCAGAAGGCTTCCTCTCCCCGGCGGAAGGTCTCGAGGTCTGCGAAGCGGGTGAACTCGGGGAAGAACTTCAGTTTCACCGTACCGGTGGGGCCGTGGCGCTGCTTTCCCACGATGATCTCGGCTACGCCTTCCCCTGTGAACTCCTCTTCCCGATAGACGAACATGACCACGTCGGCGTCCTGCTCGATGGCGCCCGACTCCCGCAGGTCGGCCAGGCGCGGCCGCCGCTCCTCACGCCGCTCCACCGCCCGGCTGAGCTGGGAGAGAGCCACCACGGGGGCGCTCAGCTCCTTCGCCAGGCTCTTGAGCGAGCGCGTGATCTCGGAGACCTCCTGCTGGCGGCTCTCCACCCCGCGGCCCCGGTGGGGGATGAGCTGGAGGTAGTCCACGACCACGAGGCCCAGGCCGTGCTCGGCCTGGAGGCGTCGGCACTTGGCCCGGATCTCCAGCACGCCCTGGGAGGGG
>JBHIBR010000041.1:0-9645 GCA_046759145.1 Nitrospinota bacterium
AGGCAAGATGAAGGTCGCCTCCATCGAGGTGGTGCCGGTTGACATGCCCCTCAAGGGATACTTCAAGAGCGGCACCCGCAAGCGAAACGTGCAGCCCGGCCTCATCGCCCGCGTGGAGAGCGACGACGGCGCGGAGGGGGTGGGCGATGTGGAGCCCACCGAGGGTTACTCCCCCGCGGGGAGGGACGCCTGCGCGCTGGCAATCCGCCGCAAACTCGCCCCCGCCCTCCGGGGACTGGAGGCGGGCAACATCCTGGCCGCCCTGGCCCGGATGGACGAGGTGCTCGAGGGACACTGGGAGGCCAAGGCGGCGGTCGAGATGGCCCTCTTCGACCTCAGGGGGACGGTCCTCGGCGTGCCCGTGTGGGGGCTCCTGGGGGGGAGGAGGAGGGAGGAAGTGGGCCTGAACGCCTGGGTGGGCATCCAGCCCGCCGAGCGGGCCGCCGCCGAGGCGCTCGACTTTCTGGAGCGCGGCTTCCGCTCCTGCAAAGTGAAGGTCGGGGGGGAGTTCGAGGCGGACCGGGACCGGGTGATGGCTGTGCGGGAGGCGGTGGGGGACCGCATGGCCATCCGGGCCGACGCCAACGAGACCTACGACGTGGGGGGAGCCATCCAGCTCGCCCGCGCCCTCGCTTCGTGCGACCTCACCCTCTTCGAGCAGCCCGTCCCCCGGGCGGACCTGGAAGGGCTCGCGCAGGTGCGGCGGGCCTCGCCGGTTCCCATCATGGCCGATGAGGCGGTGAGCGACCACGGGAGCCTCATCCGGGTGCTGCGGGCGGAGGCGGCGGACATCGTGAAGGTCAAGGTGATGAAGCAGGGGGGGCTCCTGCGGACCTCCCAGATGGTCGCCACCGCCGAGGCTGCCGGTGTGCCTTGCGTGGTGGGCCACGGCTTCGGCCTCACCCTCCACACCCTGGCCGAAGTGCACCTGGCTGCGACGAGCGCCAACGTCCTGGACGCCCTGGAGTGCGTGGGCCCCCTCAAGATGGCGGGAGACGTGGTGGGGGAGCCCCTGGACCTGAGCGGAGGGTCGGTGCGCGTGCCCGACGCCCCGGGACTGGGGGCGGAGCTGGACGGGGAGAAGCTCGAAGCCTACCGGGTGCGGGGGAATCCCTGAGGGAGACTTCCGCGACCTCGCGCGGCAGGCCCTCCAGGACGGGCCATCGGCCTGCGAGGGGGGGGAGCCTCACACACCCTGGAGTGCGCCCCCTGAGGCGGGCCCCCGGGCTGACTCCCGCCATCCAAGGCAAGCGCGGCTCACTCCCCGAGGGGGGCTCCGGTCATGTTCTTCGAGACAGACTACGCGCGGCGGGTGGATTTCGACCGGCTGCGGGCGGAGCGCCTCTCCAAGGCCAAGGCGGCGATGGAGCGGGAGGGGCTGGATGCCCTGCTCGTCTTCAAGTACGAGAACGTCCGTTACCTCACCGGCCTCCGGCCCCTCTGGTTTCCCTTCGTCCAGCTCCGCAACGCCGCCCTCCTGGTCCGCGGTCAGGAGCACCCCTTCTGCTTCGTGACCGGGGGGGACTGGGAGCACCGCCGCCAGACCATGTACTGGCTCCCGCCGGACCGGGTGCGGAACCTCCCCCCGTTGGAGGACCCGGTGCTCGTGCGCAAGACCGTCCCCATGTTCGCCGAGGCGCTCCGGGAGTGCGATTTCGCCGGCGGGACGGTGGGGGTGGATGTGACCTACCTCTACCTCCTGGACGCCCTGGAGGAGTTTCTCCCGGGGTGCGAGCTGGTGGACTGCGACACCCCCCTGAGGAAGCTGCGGGTGGTGAAGAACGAGGAGGAGGTGAAGCTCATGCGCCTCGCCTCGGCCTGCGTGGACATCGCCTTCGACCACGCGGCACGGGCGGTGGCTGTGGGCCGGCGCGAGTGCGAGATCCTCGGCGAGGCGGCCCGGGCCCTTTACTCCCTGGGGATGGAGATCCCCCAGTGCAGCTCCATTGTGGCGAGCGGCGACCACCTGGCCCCCCTCGCCCGCTTCGCCTCAGAGCGGATGGTGCGGGCGGGGGAGCTCGTGTTCATGGACTTCGGGGGCTGTTTCTGCGGGATGTTCGCCGAGGCCACCCGCACCGTGGTCTGCGGCGAGCCCAACGAGGAGCAGCGCTCCATCTACCGGGCGGTCCACGCGGCTCTCGGGGAGATCCTCCGCGTCATGCGGCCGGGGAACACCAACGAGGACATCCACCGGGCGGCTGCGGCCACGTTCGAGCGCCACGGCTACGGGGAGTTCGCCCTCGCCACCGTGCTGGGCCACAGCATCGGCGTCTCGGGCTGGGAGCCCCCCACCATCGGCGACCCGGCGGTCACGGGGGAGGTGGTGCGCCTGGAGCCCAACATGGTCTTCTCCATCGAGCCCACCATCATCGTCCCCGGGGTGCCGGGGGGAGGGGGGGTGCGCCTGGAGGAGGAGGTGCTCATCACTCCGCAGGGGTGCGAGGTCCTCACGCGGGCGCCCTACGACCCGAAGCTCCTCTAGCCGGCCACCGGGCCGGAGCGATATCGCCCGTTCTTTGGAAGGTCTTAGTTTGACATCGGTTGAAGATTTATGATACACGCTATCTGCGTGGGGGCCGGCTAAATTTTCTGAAACCGTGACCGGGGCGATGGCAGGTAGGGTGGAAGAATGTGGCAGATTGCAGTCGCAATCCAAAAACGTGAAGTTTTTCAGATAGTTATGAGCCAGGGAGCGTTTTCCATTTTTCCCTTGACAATTCCCCCGGAGGGGGGTATATTCAGTGTAGTCTTGAGTAAGGGGCTTGACCCTTTGCTGAAGCTGGTTGTCTTCGACAGCCAGGCAGCAACTACCGGCGGCCGCCAGTAATGGTGGCCGTTTTGGTCTTTTGGGCAGCGACACGGTGTTGGCCTGTTATGTAGACGAATCGGGTGACACCGACGTTCTCCTTCATGCCACCTCTCCCGAACAACCCCTTATGTGCGTCATGGGGATCTCTCTTGGTCTCGACCGACTGCGCGATTTTACGTTTGAATTCGTTGACCTAAAGCAGAAATTCTTTCCGGGGCTTTTCCGACCATCCTGCACCCGACTGGACCGGATTCTGAAGGAGATCAAGGGTTCGGAGATACGTTCGGCATTTCAGGCCCGTAGTGGGAAGGGCAGATTCCAACGCACCTATGCGGGATTCCTAGATAGTGTATTTGACCTAGTTGAACGTTATGAGTGTAAAATCTTCGGGAGAGTGTGGATAAAGTCTATCGGGACTCAATCGTGTTCATGGGGAACCTACATATCGTCGGTCCAGTTCATCTGCTCAACTTTTCAGCATCTCCTTTCAACGAGAGCCACCTTAGGTTGCGTGATTGTGGACCCAAGAAGACCAGCACAGAACCGGAGAGTGTCATATAGCATCTTCACGCAGAAATTCGAGGCGAGCGGGGATCCATATCCGCAAATCATCGAAATGCCAACCTTCGGCCAGCCCGAGAATCACGCTGGAGTTCAGGTCGCCGACTTGTTGTGTTCGGGCGTCCTGGTTCCAATCGCTGCCTATAGTTATTGTTTGGGATATGTTAGCAACATACATGTAACCTCTCGTTATCAATTCTTGAAAAATAGATATGCAAGTAGACTCAAAAATCTCCAGTATTGTTACACAGATCGTGCGTCGGGGGAGACGCTTGGAGGTATCGTCACCAGCGATCCCCTCGGGATGAGAGACCGAGGCCATCTTTTTCGCACATGAAATTGGGACACTACCTATTCTTCTGGGCCCTGGCCGACAGGGGGTGCCAAAGGAAGCTGGGCGCACGCCCGGCGGGGTCGCCGCCCTAGCGATCCCGGAAGTGGGGCAGGACGCGCTCGGCATAGAGCTCGAGTCCCCGGCGGGTCAGGTCCGTCTCGGAGATGGGGATGAAGGAGAGGGAGAAGTGGCGCACCCCCGCCGCCACGTAGCGCTCGAGGCCCTGGATGCAGTCCTCGGGCGTCCCCGCGATGACGCAACCCCGGGCCATGAGCTGCGGGATGTCCAGCCCGGACCAGTCCGCCCTCCGGAAGAGGCCTGAGGCCATCCGGTAGGCTTCCTCCCGGGTGGGAGCGATGCAGGTGCAGAAGAGCGCCCCCGGCAGGATGGACTCGGGGTCGCGCCCGAAGGAGGCGGCCATCTCCCGGATCTCGGCCAGCGCCCGGGCGTAGAAACCCGCGTCCAGCCCCACGTGGTGGGGGGCGGCGGGGGTCCAGGCGTCTCCGTGCTCGGCCACTACGCGGCGGATGCCCTTCCCCGTGCCCCCGAACCAGAAGGGAGGGCGCGGCCGCTGGAGCGGTTTCGGCCAGAAGGGAGCGCCCTCCAGCCGGTAGTGGCGGCCCGCGTAGTGGACCGGTCCCTCGCTCTCCCAGAGGGCCTTGATGACCTCCACCCCCTCCACCAGCTTGCCGAAGCGGACCTTGAAGTCCCCATCCCACGGGAAGCCGAAGGCCCGGAACTCCTCCTCATGCCAGCCCGCCCCGAGCTGGAGCACGAGGCGTCCCCCCGAGATGAGGTCGAGGGTAGCTCCCATCTTGGCGAGGAAGACGGGATGCCTGAGCGCCACGGGCGAGACCTGGGGGCCGAGGCGCAGCCTCTCGGTCGAGGCCGCCAGCGCGGCGAGCGCCGTCCACGCTTCGAGGAAATAGGGCCGCTCCGGGTCGTGGCGCTCGGTGAAGGCGGCGATGATGTCCCGGGGCAGGAAGAGATGGTCGATGGTGTAGGCCCCCGTGAACCCGCACGCCTCGGCCGTCCGGGCGAGCTCCACGAAGGTGCGGAAGGGGGTGCCCGGCGGGTGGGCGTAAATGTTTAGCTTCAGGGCAAATGTCACCGGATGGGGACACATCCCAGGCCCTCCTTGAGAACCCCCCAATCGGTCTACTTGCCCGAACTCTCCCGCACCAGCCGGGCCAAGATGCGCACCCCTTTGCGGATCTGCTCTCCCGTGAGTCCGGCGAAGTTGACCCGCAGGGCGTTCTCTCCCCTCCCCTAGCTAAGGGCCAGGCGGCCCCCGTCCACGAAGATGGTCTGGCCGGTCAGGAAATCGGAGGCCGAAGAGGCCAGGAACAGCGCCGCCCCGAGGAGGTCCTCGGGTTCACCCACCCGGCCCGCCGGGGTGCGGGAGATGATGTGGCGCGTGCGGGCCTCGTCGCGCAGCAGGCCCTCGGTCATGGGGCTCCGCGTGAGGCCCGGCCCCAGGGCGTTCACCTGGACGTTGTGCGGAGACCACTCCGCCGCCAGCGCCCGCGCCAGGGCGCCCATCGCCCCCTTGGTGGCGATGTAGACGGACTGGTTGGGCACAGCCCCCTCGGCCAGGATGGACGAGAGCAGCACGATCTTCCCCCGCCGGGCGGCCACCATGTGGCGCCCAGCCGCCTGGCAGCAGAAGAAGACCCCCTTCACGTTCACCGCGAGCTGCCGCTCCACCTCCTCCGGTTCGAGCTCCAGGGCGGGCTTGACCACCAGGGCCCCTGCGCTCGTCACCAGGATGTCCAGCTTGCCCCAGCGCCGAAGGGCCTCTCCCACCGCCCCCTCGGCCCCGGGGCGCTCGCTCACGTCAGCCGGGAAGAAGTGGGCCTCCAGGCCAGAGGCCCGAAAGCGACTTTCGGCCTCTTCGCCCGCCTGGAGGTCTCTGGCCACGAGGAGCAGGCGCGCCCCAGCGCCTCCCAGGGCCCGGGCGATGGCGAGGCCGATCCCCTTGGTGCCTCCCGTGATGAGGGCAACCCTTCCGGCGAGGTCGAAAAGAGAGCTCTCCATCTCCGCTCTCCCGGCGGACGGCCGCCCGGGGAGAGCGGCGCCGCAGCTGGAGTCTTGGGCCTACTCTAACAGAGGGAGCCTTCCGGCCCAAGGGCGACTGGCGCCCCTGGCGCGGAAGGGAGCTGGGGGCTAGAATGAAGTCCGCTTTCCGCGTGTTGTCTATTTTGGGACCAAGGGGGGAGGGTCCGCCGGGCGGGATGAACCCATGCTCCGCAAAAGCCTCGAGGCCAAGGTGCTGGCGCTCATCGCCCTCATCCTGGTGGTGGGCTTCGGGGTGAGCAGCCTCCTCACCATCCAGCGAGAGAGCAACCTCATCTACCGCCAGAGCCGGGAGAAGGCGCAGCTCCTCGCCGACTCCATCGTGCGCTCCATCCAGAACAACATGCTCCAGGGCCGGCCCGACATCGCGCGGGACCTCATCAAGAACCTGCACGAGCTCCAGGGGGTCGCGGTGGTCCAGGTGCTGCGGCGGGACGGGATGGAGGCCTTCAAGGACCTCGCGACCTTGAACCAGGTGCAAGAGAATTGGGAGCTCTCCCCCGAGGTGGTCCGCCGCCTCCAGCGAGGGCGGGAGAAGGCCACCCAGGTGATGTCGGGACCGCGTTTCTTTCGGGCTTCCACGACCGGCCAGCCGGTCGAGTACATGGAAGAGCTGAACGGCAAGCGTGCCCTTACCTTCCTGCGCCCCCTCCGCAACGAGGGCCGCTGCCAGCAATGTCACGGCTCTGACCATGAGGTGCGGGGCGTGGTGCGGGTGAGCACATCGGTGGAGGAGCTCGAGGCCACCATCCGGGCAAACCGAAACCGGCAGTTCCTCATCGGGCTGGGCACGCTCCTCGTGGTGGGGCTGGCGCTGCGGTTCCTCCTCCGCTCCACCGTCATCAAGCCCCTCCAGGCCGTCGCCGAGGGGGCGGAGTGCGTGGGGAGGGGGGAGCTCGACTGCCGCATCGAGGTGCGGGGAGAGGACGAGATCGGCACCCTGGGCAATGCCTTCAACGGGATGACCGCCCGGCTCGAGACGGCCTACGGGGAGCTCAGCAGCAAGAACGAGGAGCTCCAGCGCGCCCTGCGGCAGCTCCAGGAGTCCACCGAGCGGGTGGCCTTCCTCGAAAGCCTCCGGGGCCAGCTCTCGAAGTTCGTGCCCGAATCCGTCAAGCGCCTCCTGGAGCAGAACCCGGGGGCGGACGTGCTGGAGAGACAGGAGAGGGACGTCTCCGTCCTCTTCCTCGACCTCGCGGGCTACACCCGGATGACCGAGGCCCTGGACCAGGAGACGGTGAACTTCATCGTGGAGCACTACTTCTCCAACTTCCTCGGCATCGTGAGCGAGCGGGGAGGGGACATCAACGAGACGGCGGGCGACGGCCTAATGATCGTTTTCCAGGACGATGACCCCGTCGCCCACGCCGTCAAGGCGGTCGAGAGCGCCATCGAGATGCGCCGCTGCGCCGCTGCCCTCAACTCCGAGTGCGAGGGCCGGTTTCCCCCCGTGCGGGTTAAGTTCGGCATCAACTCGGGCACCGCCTCGGTGGGGGCGGCCAAGTTCGAGAGCGTGCGGGGCAGCCGCTGGACCTTCACTGCCTCGGGCCCGGTCACCAACGTGGCGGCCCGCAGCGGCGCCCAGGCCCAGGAGGACCAGATCCTGGTGGGCCCCGAGACGGCCCGCCGCATCCAGGACCGTTTCCCCCTGGAGGACCTGGGCGAGTACTCCTTGAAGAATGTGCGGGAGCCCGTCCGCCTCTTCCGGGTGATCACCCCCGGGATTTACGCCCCATCCGAGGGGGGACGCTCCGGCCCCTCCAACGGAGAGGCCTGAGCGGCCTCCCTTCCCCCTCCCAGGGCAGGGGGAAGCCGGCAGAGGGGAGGGGGGGCCTGAAAAACGGCACCCCTCCCCGGCGCCCGCCTCCCTCACATGGTGTGGGATTGGCCTGGCTCGAGGGCGATCACCTCGGTAGAGAGCTTGAGCCCCTTCAACTCCTTCCGCAACGCCTCGGGTGTCCCCGTGAGGAGGGGGAAGGTGGCGTAGTGGATGGGGATGACCTTCTTCACGCTCTCGTCCATGAGCCGGCAGGCGTGGGCCGCCTCCAGGGGGGACATGGTGAAGCGCCCGCAGATGGGCAGGAGCGCAAGCTCGGGGCGGTAGATCTCCGCGATGAGGCGCATGTCGCCGAAGATGTTGGTGTCGCCTGCGTGGTAGAGGCGGCGGCCGTCCTCGAACTCCACCACAAAGCCCACTGGCTCCCCCGCGTAGACGGCTTTGCCGTCATCCACCAGGCTGCTGCTGTGCTGGGCGTGGGTGAGGGTGACCTTGATCCCCGCCACCTCGAGGGTGCCCCCCTTGCTCATGGGGTTCAGGTTTTCCACCCCCTTGCCCCCGAAGAAGCTGCACAGTTCGAAGATGCCCACCACCTGGGGCTTGTGGGCCTGGGCGAGGGGGATGACGTCCGAGGTGTGGTCGAAGTGGCCGTGGGTGATGAGCATGACGTCGCAGGCCGCGGCCTTCTTGAGGGCCTCGGGGCAGCGGGGGTTGCCCTCCAACCAGGGGTCGATGAAGAGGGTCTTCCCCCCCGGGGTCTTGACCGAGAAGGTGGAGTGGCCGAGGTATGTGAGCGTGGCTCCCATGGGGACCTCCTCTGCGGATTGGGGGAACACAAAGGGACGCCCCGCAGCGCCCGCGCGCTGGGGGACTCCGGCACGCGTCTGCCAACTCCGGGATTACGGGAGCACCCTGGCGGCAGCCTCAGGCCGGGGCTCCCGCGCCATTCACCGAAGGGGGCTCCTCCCCCCCCTCCCCCTCTCCCTCCTCCGGCCCTTCCCCGGCGGGCATGGGGAGGGGAGGGCCGTGGGCCAAGAGTTCCAAGAGGTTACCTTCGGGATCCTGGAAGAAAGCCTGATAAAACCCCTGGGGACCCCGCACCCCACGGTTGAAAGGGATGCCCGCCTCCTGGAGCCGCGTGAGGGTTGCCTCGAAGTCTTCTACGGCGAAGGCAAGGTGCACCCCGGAGGGTGGGGTGCCCCGGCGCCTGGGCGCCTGGACCAGCTGCAGGATAAAGCCGCCGCCCTCGAGCCAGAGGCTGGGGAAGGAGGAATCTCCCTCGGGGACCTCCCGGAAGCCCAGGGTTTCTGTGTAGAACGCGCGGGCCCGCGCCAGGTCGGAGACGGGGATGGTGATGTGGTGGAGCCCTCGGATGGGGATCGCCAACGCTTCCCCCCCTCCCGGAATGAACCGAACGAACCAGGTTATTCTACCATGCATCCAGATGCGACCGAGCCGGCCGCCGCTTGGCCCGCGCGGGCTCTCTCTGGCATAATCTGCGCTGGCCCGGCGGGCCGCTGCGATGCCCCCGGGAGGGGTTAAGGGACATGAGCCGCCTGCTCCTTCCTCCTTCGTTGCGCGACCTGAGCTTCCGGCCGATGCGCCCGGAGGACCTCGACCAGGTGATGGCCATCGAGCGGGCTTCGTTCAGCCTCCCATGGCCGCGGCAGGCTTACCTCTACGAGCTGCGGGACATGGGGCGCTCGCGCCTTTTCGTCGTGGAGGACCGCAAAGGGGTCCCCCCTGAGGTGGTGGCGTATGCGGGCTACTGGCGGGTGGTGGACGAGGCCCACATCACCAACGTTGCCGTGCGCGCCGACCATCGGGGTAGGGGTGTGGGGACGTGGCTCATGGAGAGGCTCCTGGAAACGGCCAGTGAAGAGGGCTTGATGCGGGCCACCCTCGAGGTCCGGGTGAGCAACCTGGCGGCCCAGCACCTCTACGAGAGGTTGGGGTTCACCGGGGTGGCGATCCGCCGGGGGTACTACACCGACAACGGGGAGAACGCCCTCGTCATGTGGAAGGAACGCTTGGAAAAGACGCCCGAGGGCGAAGAGCCCTGTTGAGTTCCTCCCCCCGCCGTGTTAG
>JBHIBR010000042.1:0-9370 GCA_046759145.1 Nitrospinota bacterium
GGGAGGAGATGCGCGCGTAGAGCGGCTCCGCCGTCACCCGCCCCAGGGAGTCCCCAACGGGCACGCGCTCGATGGGGAGGTTTCCGGGCGAGCCCGCGAGGGCGAGGAATCGCGCGCGGGCCTCCTCGAGGGGGGTATCCTCCAGGTAGATGGTCCGCTCGGCCTTCACCCCCGGCTCCTTGCGGATGCCGTAAAGCCTGAGCTCCGCCATCAGAAGAGCCTCACCTCGACCTCCTGCCCCTCCCGCAGCCCCTCAGCCTCCAGGGGGATCACGATGTAGCCGTGGGCGCGCGTCATGGTGGAGATCATGGCCGAGTTCCCCATCAGGGGCCGCGCCAGGAAGGGGGGAGCCCCCCCCTCCAGGGCCACCCGCACGAGGTCCTCCCGCCCGGGGGCGGAGGGGAGATTGCGCGCCAATCGCGCCCGCACCCGGGGCCCTCCCTCGAAGGGCTCGGGCGCCAGGCCGGAGAGCGCCCGGAGGATGGGGCGGACGAACACGTGGAAGATCATCAGGGCCGAGGCGGGATGGCCCGGGATGCCGAAGATGGCCTTCTCCGCCTCCCCCCGGCGCACGCGGCCGATGATGGTGGGTTTGCCCGGCTTGATGGATATCCCGTGGACCAGGACGCCCGGCTCTCCCAGCGAGTTGATGGCCTGGACGGCGTAATCCCGGACGCCGAGGGAGCTCCCTCCCGAGATCAGCACCGCGTCGCTCCGCTCGGCGGCCTCACCGAGGCGGGCCTTGATGAGCTCCAGGTCGTCCCGCAGGATCTCGTCCGTCCAGGGATCGCCCCCGCACTCCCGCACGGCCGCGGCAAGGGAGAAGCGGTTGATGTCGCGCACCTGGCCGCGCTCGGGCTCTTCCCGGGGGTCCACGAGCTCATCCCCGGTGGGGAGGATGGCGACCCGCGGCCTGCGATGCACCTTCACCTCCACCACCCCCACGCCCGAGAGCGCCCCCACATCCTGGGGGCGAAGGCGGGTCCCCCGGGGCAGGATGACGGCCCCCTTCTTGAGGTCGTCCCCGACGCGGAGCACGTTCTCGCCCACCGCGACTCCCCGCTTCACTTCCACCGTGCGCTCATCAACCAGCGTGGTGAACTCCTCCATCACCACCGCGTCCGCCCCCTCGGGCATCATCCCCCCCGTGGGGATCTCGGCCGCCCGGCCCGGGGCGAGGGCGAAGGAGGGAGCCTTCCCCATCTTCACCCCCCCTTCCAGCTCGAGGTAGGCGGGCAGGCTCTCGCTCGCCCCGAAGGTATCCGAAGCGCGCACGGCATAGCCGTCCATGGTCGCGCGGGGAAAGTCAGGGAGGTCAACGGGGCTTCGGACATCCTCGGCGAGCACCCTTCCCACCGCCTCCAGGGAGGAGACGGTCTCAGCCGGCAGGGGAGAAAGGCCCCCGACGGCCTCGAGCGCCTCGGCCGGTGTGACGACCTTGAAGAACTCCATCAACCCTTGCCCACAAAAAAGGCCAGCTCCCGCATGCAGGGAGCTGGCTCAGCCGACAAGCCAGCCCTCCTTTCCAAACGCGGGAGGCTCCAACGTTTCCGTCGAAACCCTATCGGCCCCCGGCCAACGGGCCGGTGCGATGCGGCCAATCCTTTTGAGCCCCAGTTCCGCAGGGGGGACCCTACAGAACAGGGCGCAAACGCGGGGCCGCTCGGCCCCCGGCCCTAGGCATCCGCCCGTAGGCCGCGGGGCTCGGAGGCTGGTATCCCTTTCCCCCAAGCTACCACAGGACCCGGGGTGGTGTCAGCTACCTTTTTCCTCGGGGGCCTTCTCGGCGATCTCGCCCCCCTTTTTGCTCTCCTCCTCGTCCTCCCGGATGCCCTGGCGGAAGCTCTTGATCCCCCGGGCGAGGCCCGAGCCGATCTCCGGCAGGCGCTTCGCCCCGAAGACCAGGACGGCGATGGCCAGGATGGCGAGGAGCTCCCAGAGCCCGATGGTGGGGAACATATCCTCTCCCCCTCTGGCGACAGACCTAGGCGGCGGCTGCCTCGGCAAACGCTCGGGCGGCGGCGCTCACGCCTTCCCCCGCCCATCCGCCACACTTTCGGGGCGATAGCGCCGAAACCCCCTCTACGGCATTATTTTACTCCCTTATGAGCCACTCTGCACCCTCGAAGCATGCATCTCGCCGCGACCGGCGCTATCATTAGGGCTATGAAAGCCCACCGACGCAGTAGGCGCGTTGGGGAACTGCCAGCCGAGCGAGGGCGCTTCTGGGTCAAGTTGGTCCTCCCCCTTGCCTTCCTCCTCCTCGTCCTCTCCCTGCCCTTTTTCCTCATCCCCGAAGATGTGGTGGAGCGGGGGATCGTGCGTTTTCCGGGCGCCCCGGAGGCTGGCCGCACGCCGTCGCTCTTCCAGCAGTGGATGCAACTGGGGATCGCCTTCCTCTTAGTTCCCCTCCTCGTGGGAGGCTGGATGCTCTACACCATCACCCGCCACCAGAGCCGCACCTGGGCCCGGAGGTTCGGGCCAGGGAGGAGGAAAGAGCAGAAGCCCCCGCCCCCTAGCCCAGGGGCCAGGAGGGGATGATGAGGAACTCGTCTAGATTTCCGTCACGCCTAGGATTTCCCCAGCGCCACGTCTTCGAGGATAACTTGCCGGAAGATTGCGGGATCCCCGAGACGCTCGACCGCATCCAGGATCTCGATGCCGGCCAGGCGCCCCTCGGCGTCGTAATCCGCCGCGATCCCCTCGGCCAGGTGCTTCGTTATGACGGTCGTTTCCTTGAAGCGTATGTAGAGGGCATCCACCTCGCGATCATATGTGATTTTCATCGGGGCCCTCCTCCCCCTCATCTCGGCACCGCCAGGAGGCGCCTTTCTTCGCTGCCCTTAGGATACAGGGCCGGGAGGGCGTTGGCGAGACGGAGGAAGTCGGGGCCGCGCCCCTGATCGGCGGCGAGGAGGGGCCGAAGAGGCTGGGCCCGGAGGTTCGGGCCGGGGAAGAAGAAAAAAGCCGAAGAGCCCCCCTCGGGCAATGGGCCCTCTACCTCAGGGGCCACGTCGGGGTGAAGGTTGGCTGGGGGCTTTTCAGCACTTCCTGATCGGAGAGCCAGGGCACACTTCCGCCCGCCTAGCCCCAAGGTGTTGGTGGTGGAAGAGCCATGCGATCACCCGAATAACTTCTCCATCAATTCTTCCCGGGCAAGGTTCGCGTGGGCCGCAACATCGTGAAGGATTGCACTCAACGTGCCCACGCGCAGAGGACCGTGCCGAGGTATAGTGATATGGTGCTCCCCGCCCCGTTGCGTCGTGAGACGGATGTGGCTCCCTGTCTGGCGGGTCACCGTATAGCCCAGCCGGGCGAGCGCGCGAGCGAGGGACTCTCCGGTGAGGTCCCGCGGGAGCTTCAAAGGGCCATCACCTCGTCCCGCACGAAGTGAAGGCGCAAGAGTTTTGGGCGGTCCTCGGGGTTTTCGAAGTGGCAGATCACGGCGTCGCGGACGTTCTGTCGTAATTCCTCCATCGTATCCGCTTGGGTGAAAATGCTCTCCCCCAGGGCGCGGGCAGCGAAGCCACCTTCTGGGTCTTCCTCCACCAGAAACACCAATTCGGTCATGGACTGGCCCTCCCCTCACACCGCCCCGCTCGCCCGGAGCCTTTCGACCTCTTCTGCGGTGTAGCCGAGCTCTTGCAGGACCTCGTCCGTGTGCTCCCCAAGGCGCGGGGGGGGCCGGGAGAAATCGGGCGAGGCTTCCGAGAAGAAGAAGGGGCTCCCCGCCATGAGGAGCGAACCCCCTTCGGGCTGAGGGACCTCGACAAAGCACTCGGGAAAGCGCGCCTTCACCTCGGCCACGTTGTTGATGGCGGTCACGGGGACGCCCTTGGGGATGAGCTCCCTCTCCCACTCCTCGGTGGTCTTCTTCTTGAAGATCTCCCCCAGGATCGACCGGAGGTCGGCGTCGTTTCGGACGCGGTCGGCGTTCTCCCGGAAGCGGGGGTCCTCGGCGAGTTGTGGCCTTCCGAGAGCGTCCACGAGCACCCGGAAGCGGTTCGTGTTCGAGATGGCGAGGTAGATGAGGCCGTCGGCGGTGGGGAAGCCCGCGAAGGGGGCCACTACGGGGTGGGCGAGGCCTTCGGGCTTGGGGACCTCGCCCGAGACGCTGTGGCGCACCACGGGGTTCTCCATCAGGTTGACCGTGCAGGCGAGCATGCTGATGTCCACCCGCTGGCCCCGGCCCGTCCGCTCCCGCTGGAGGAGCGCAGAGAGGACCCCGATGAGGAGGAAGAGGCCGCTTGTGATGTCCGAGATGGAGACCCCCACCCGGACGGGAGGGCCCCCCGCGGGGCCGGTGACGCTGATGAGGCCCCCGGCGGCCTGGAGGAGGGAGTCGAAGGCGGGCCGCTGGGCGTGAGGTCCCACGGGCCCGAAGCCCGAGGCGGCGGCGTAGATGAGGCGGGGGTTTACCTCCCTCAGGCGCGCGTAGCCCACCCCCAACCGGTCCATGACGCCGGGGCGGTAGTTCTCGATGAGCACATCCGCCCCCCGGACGAGGCGCACGAAGACTTCCCGCCCTTCCTCCTTTTTCAGGTCCAGGGTGAGAGAGCGCTTGCCGCGGTTCAGGCTCATGAAGTAGCTGCTCTCACCCCGGCCACCGGGCCGGAGCGGGATCGCCCGCTCTGTTGGTGCCCCCCTTCCCCAGGGGGGCTCAGAGGAGCTGGCTCCCCGCCCGGGGGCGCGTGCCCCCCGGCCACCGGGCCGGAGCGAAACCGCCTGCTCCGTTCGGGCCCCGGCACGCGAGGGGGGCTCGAAGGAACTGGCGTCACGCCCGGGGCCGCCTGGCCCCCGGCCACCGGGCCGGAGCGAATTCGCCCGCCCTGGTGGAGCCCCGGCAGGCAAGAGGGGCTCAAGGGAACTGGTTCCCCGCCCGGGGCCGCCTGGCCCCCAGAAGGGGCCGATGTCGCGGGCGTCATCGCCCGAGGGCCTCTCCACCTTCACCACATCCGCCCCGAAGGCCGCGAGGTAGAGGGAAACGATGGGACCGGCGAGGAACTGGCTTGCATCAACGACTTTGAGACCCTTCAGGTCGGCCATGGGCAAAGGATACTACGAAGGGGGAAAGGGCACTAGCGGCGCTTGCGAGCCCCCTTCTTGGCGGCGGCCTTTCTCCTCGCGGGTGCGAGCTTCCTGCCGGGGGGTGGACGGCGTGGGCGGCGTTTTCGTGCGGGGGGACGGGCGGTCTTTTTGGTGGCTTTCTTCTTGGCAGGGGGAGCCTTGGCCCGAGGGCCAGGAGGCGCCTTGGTGCGGGGCGCGACCCGCGCGGCCTTCGCCTTCGTTCGGCGCACCGACGGGCGAGGCGCCCGGGCGGGGCGTGCCGGAGCCCTCTTCGGCGGGGGCGCGGGCGGGGGCGCGGGCCGCTCCGGCTCGGCGGCGGCCACTGGGGGAGGTTTTCGCACCTTCACCTTGAGCCGCACCGGCCGGAACATGTAGCCGATGAGGTCGTTCCCCTCCTCATCCTCCCCCACCTTGCGCAGCACCATCTCCATGGGCGCACCCGGGCAGAGGTTCTCTTCGCTCCCTCCCCATTCGGTCAGGACAGAGTTCACCTGCAAGCCCTCGGGGAGCTGGATGATGCCCGAGGCGTGGGTCTCCTCAGCGCCGGGGACGGCGCGCGTGAGGGTGTGGCTCACCAGCTTCCCCCGGGGGCTGAGCTTGACCTCGCGGACCTGGTCGGGACTCAGGCAGAAGGGGCAGGAACCCACCTTGGGGAAGAAGTAGTCGCCGCAGCCGTCGCAGCGACTGCCGAGCAGAGTGGCTTTCCCCCGGGGGGAGGAGGGCATGGCGAACATGTCGCGCATGAAGGGGATGGCGCGCTTCTTGGCACGCCGACCCCCTGCCGCGCCCGACGCCCTCTCGGCTCGAGAGCTCATGCCCCCCTCTTCGGCCTGGTGCCGCTCTCACGCGGGACCGGGCACCTTCGAATGGGAACCCGGCTCACTGGGACCTATCCCAGGACGGCATGGTTTTCCCCCTCCGCCCTGCCGCGGGAGCTGGAAGGAAGTGGGAGTTCTCTCCCTCGGCCGGGGGGGGACGATATCAGCCGGCTCCAAAGGATGTCAAGACGCAAGCTTGGAGGAAGCCGTGGGGAGCTGAGGGAGAAGGGAGCAGGAAAGGCTATAGATTGTAAATATCGCAAATTCAAATAGTTATTATGTCACCCGGCGCCCGCAGCCCCCTCCACCCCCCCTTTGCCCACCACCTTCATCTGGATGATGCCCACGAAGAGGTCCAGATCGTTGCGAGGGTGGGGATTTACGTTTACCACCAGATGGCTCCCATCGGGAGAGCTCGCCATGAAGTAACCATACCGCTCGTGCAGGAATGCCGCCACGAAGCGGCGAAACTCCTCAGCGGAGAATCTCGGGAACGCCCGGCCGAGGGAGAAGAGGTCAAAGCTCACCTCGACCCAACCCGGCTTGAGGGCCGCGTGGGCGATCTTGACCACCTCTCCTCCGTTTTGCACCTGGAAGGTCACGTTCGCGGGATCCCACGCCTTCTCCTTCACATCGGGAAGGGCCTCCCGCATGCGCCGGCGAAACTCCTCAAAGAGGCTCTCATCCGATGACTCCTGCCCCTCCTCCCCCGCGCCCCGCACGGCGCGGTACACAGGGCCGAAGGGCCCTCCCCCCGCCTGGTCGCGGAGGTCTTCCAGCAGCTCTACGACGCGGTTCAGCCGTCGCTTGAGCCCGTAGAGGGCGAAAGGGACGAATAGCCACAGGAAGCCGAAGAAGCCGAGGAAGACCAGGAAAATCAGGACGAGAGGGGAAGCGAGCCAATCCCCCAAGCGGTCCCAGACCATCGAACCTCCCCCGGCGAACGGCAGGAGAGGACTCAGCCGCCCCCCGATCCATACCACGGCTCAGGGGCGGGCTCAACGGGAATTGAAGGCGGTACTTTCTTCAGCGAGGAGTGAGGGCCTGGCCTTCCTTCGGGGTGGTCTTCTTCCCAGGGTTTCCCGCGGGTGGCTTAGGCTGCGCGCGGGCCGTTTGCCCCGGGCGGGCAGTGTCCAGGGGCGCCCTTCCTTCGCTCGCGCCCAGGAAGCTCAGGAACTCTGAGTCGGGCGGGAGGATGAGGGTGGTCTTATCTTTGAGCGCGGTCCGGTAGGCTTCCAGGCTCTTGAGGAATGCGTAGAATTCGGGCTCCTGGCTGAAGGCCGCGGCCGTGATCTTGATCGCCAGGGCATCCCCCTCTCCCTTGAGCTTCTGCTCTTTCTCGTACGCCTCGGCGAGGAGGATAGTGCGTTCCTTGTCCGTCTGGGAGCGGATCTTGAGCGCCTCCTCCTTGCCTTCCGAGCGGTACTGGCGGGCGATGCGCTCGCGCTCGGCCTTCATCCGCCCGTAGACGGCCTGCTCGTTCTCGCGAGGAAGGTCCGCCCGCTTGATGCGCACATCGACCACCTGGATGCCGTACTCCAGCGCCTTCTTGGCGCTGCGCCCGGTGACGCGCTCCATCATCTCGCCGCGCTTTTCAGAGATGATGTCGTGGAACAGGTGGCGAGCCAGCTCCACCCGGAGCTCGCTGTAGATGATGTCGTCCAGGCGGGCCTGGGCCCCATCTTCGTTCTGCACGGTCTGGAGGAAGAGCAGGGGGGCCACAATGCGCCAACGGGAGAAATTGTCCACTATCAGCGTCTTCTTGTCCGCAGTGATGACCTCGGTGGGGTTGGAATCGTACTCGAGGATGCGCCGTTCGAATGGATGGACCTTCTCGACGAAGGGCATCCGCCAGTGAAGGCCCGGGCCCTTGACCCCGCCCACGGGCTTTCCCAACCGGGTCACCACCGCCTGCTCCCATTCGCCCACCGTGTAGAAGACGGAATTGGCCAGTATCAGCAGGAGCACGATGGCGACGACGACGCCCACCAGGGCTTTCTGCATCGCTCCCTATCTCCGCGGCGCTTGCGCAGGGGGTGCCAGCCCCCCGCCCGGGGTCCCCAAGCGGCCTGCCGCTTGGGGCGCCCCGCCCGGCGTCTTCAGGGGAAGCAAGGGGATCACCCCTCCCGAGGGACCCGATTGCAAGATGATCTTCTCCATCCCGGGGAGGATCTCCTCCATGGTCTCCAGGTAGAGGCGCTTTCGGGTGATGTCTTCGGCTTTCTGGTACTCGGCGAGCATCACATTGAAGCGCGCCGCGTCACCCTGGGCACGCCGCCGCTTCTCCTCCCGATACGCCCCGGCCTGGTTCAGGATCTGGGCCACCCTGCCCCGGGTCTCGGGGAGGATTTGGTTGCGGTAGGCATCAGCCTCTCTGATGGTGCGCTCCTTATCCTCGAGGGCGCTTGCCACATCCTTGAACGCCTGGGAGACCGGCTTGGGCGGATGGACGTCCTGGAGCTGGACCGCCACCACCTGGAGGCCGGACTCGTAGCGGTCCAGGATCGATTGGAGAAGCCGCTTGGTCTCCTGCTGGATGACGAATTTCCCCCCCGTGAGGGCGTCATTGATGGGCTTGGAGCCGACGATCTGACGGACGGCGGCCTCGGTGGCGACCCGAACCGTGCGGTCGGGGTTTCGGATCCGGAAGAGGTACTTGACGGGATCTTGGATCCGGTACTGGACAATGAGGTCCATGTCCACGATGTTCTCATCGCCCGTGAGCATCAAGGACTCTTCCTGCATGTCCCGGTAGCGGGCGGGCGGGCCGATATCGATGGTGCGGAAGCCCACCTCTGCGCGCTTCACCTCGGTCACCTTGGGCGTGTAAGCGCGCGCGATGGGAAAGGGCCAGTGGTAGTTGAGGCCGGGCATGGTGGTCCTGACGTGCTTCCCGAAGCGGAGCACCACGCCCCGCTCGTCCGGCCCCACGATGTAGATGCCCATGGCGAGCCACAGGAGCACGACCAGGAGGACGATGATGCCCGCCGGGAGGCGGACGTTGGGCAGGCGGAACTCGGGGAGGTTCCAGGAGCCTCCCCCCCGCCGACGCATCCGGAACTCGTCCCAATCCATGGGCATGGAGTTTCTCGACCAAAAGGGTGAAGAACCCGGTCCGTCCCCTCAGCCGGACCTACAAGACTAACCTAAACGCCCGGAGAGCGGGTGTCAACCACTTTTCGCAAATTTTTCCCCTCCCTCTGCAAGAACCCCTCGATGGCCCCCCGCCGGGGTAGCCCCTCCTGCGCCCCCGCTCGGGCGACCGAAAGGGCGGCCGCCCCCACGGCGAAGCGGAGGGAGGAGGAGAAATCCTCCCCCTCGGCCAGCGCCACGGCGAGTGCCCCGCAGAAAGCGTCCCCCGCCCCCGTGGTGTCTCGAACCTTGACCCTGGGGGCGGGGATGTGGCCCTCCTCTTTCCCCCAGCGGTAGCAAACTCCCTCCGCCCCCAGGGTGAGGACGACCCCGCGCGGACCCAGGGCCTGAAG
>JBHIBR010000043.1:0-9355 GCA_046759145.1 Nitrospinota bacterium
AATCGCCAATCGAAGCTATATCCAGGGCCTAGCGATCAGCCCGCTAGGCCTCTTTGTCTCAACATTTTTCTAAGTAGATCACCACCCGAGGAGAAGAGCCGCCCAGACCTTCAGGCGGAGAGGGGGCTAGCGGAAGAGGTCTTCCGCCTTGGGGCGTAGGAGCACCCGGGCGGGTCTCTCCGAGCGGCGGTAGGGGAGTCCCCGGATGAGGACGGCGGGGATGGCTTCGTCCCCCTCTCCCATCACGAGGCTCGCCGCCGAGGCCACCTGGTCCGCGGTCCCTACCTGGGTGATCTGAAGGGAGCGGCCGAAGAGGTCTAGCTCCCCCCTCCTGTCCACCAGGGGCTCCAGGCCGGCGCATCCGAGGGCCACCCCCACCACCCCGCGCCGGAAGGCGCGCCCCTGGGAGTCGCTGATGAGCACAGCGGGAGCCGCCCCCGCGATCTCCCGTAGGCGCTCGCGCAGGCGGCGGGCCGAGGCGTCGGGGTCTAGGGGCAGGAGGAGGGCTATCTCGTCGCTCCCCGCCACATTGGAGCGGTCCACCCCGCCGTGGGCGCACACGCAGCCCAGGCGGTGCTCCACGATGAGGGCCACCGGCGCGGCCCGCACCACCTCGTTCGACTCCCGCAGCACCACCTCCACCAGGCGCGGGTCCCGCCCATCGCGGAGGGCGATGGCCTGGGCCTCCGGGGAGGGCGCCACCTCCCGCAGGTCCACCATCCTCCCCTCCGCTTTCGAGACCACCTTCTGGGCAACCACCAGGATGTCCTCATCCCGGAGCTGCGCCCCCTGCCGCTCGAGGGCCGCGGCGAGGAGCCCGCCCAGGTCGTCGCCCGGCCCGATGAGGGGGAGGCCGCTTAGCCCGACGATCTCCACCCGCATCAGCGGGCCGCCCCCGCCCCGAAGGGCACCGGCAGCGCGACGCCGAGGGCGCGAAGTTTCTCCAGGTCCTCGGCGCGGTCGATGTCCAGCGCGAGGGGGGGGGAGTGGTGGGTGGCGAAGGTGAGCCCCCGCTTCCGGGCGAGGGAGCGGTGGCGCTCAAAACTCCCCTCTCCAAATGCGAAGGGAAGGGCACCGGGCGGCCGGAGCAAAAGTGCGTTCGTCCCCCCATCCACAGGGCAGGGGGCAGCCACCACGGCCGCCCCGTCTTCTGCCGCCCCGACAAGGGCGTCCACGTCGTCGGGAGCGAGGAGGGGGAGGTCTGCCGGGATCACCAGGAGGGAGTCGGCCCCCCATTGCGCCGCCCTCCGCCTGGCCGCCGCCAGTGCCCCGTTGAGCCCCTCTCCCCGCTCAAGGAGCGTCAGCGCGCCCGCCGAACGGACGGCCTCCAGCACCTCGGCGTCTCGGCTCACCACCAGCACCCGGTCCACGGCCGTGGCCTCCAGGAGCGCCCGGAGCACCCGCTCCAGCATCCAGCGGACGAGGGCCCTCCGCTCCCGGGCCGAGAGGAGCCCTGCGAGGCGGCTCTTGGCCTCCTTCAGTGGGCGCACGGGAAGGACGGCGAGGCAGACGAGATCGCGGCACCCGGGATCGGATTTTTCGTCATGAGAGGGGCTGATGCGCGCGGCGGGTGCCATCTCACCTCTCCCAACAGGCAGTGCCAGCGGGCACCCCGGAAGGGCCAGCTCTTTTGAGCCCCTCTCGTCTGCGGGGGGACCAACAGCGCGGGCATCCCCGCTCCGGCCCGGTGGCCGGGCCACATCTTAGCCCAGCTCCTGGGCGAAGGCGAGGACCCGGCGGGCGAGGCGGGATTTGTCCTCGCGGGCCCTCATGACCGTGTCGGCTACGAGGACGCTCAGGCCCAGGCCACTCACCTCTCCCGCGAGCCTCTCGTCCTCGCGGTCCAGGACGAAGCCCTGCAGGTGAGGCAGGAGCAGCCCCGCCACACCGAGGGCGCTCGGCTCGTAGCCAAGCTGGCCCATGAGCTCGGCGGCCGGGCCGCGCAGGGCCTTGCCTCCCACGATGGGGCTCACGGCCACTTTCGGGCCGGGGGCGCGGCGCACGAGCTCCGCCATCCCCGGCACCGCCAGGATGGGGCCAAGGCTGAGGATGGGGTTAGAGGGGCAGAATAAGATCGCCTCCGCATTTTCCAACGCTTGACGCACCTCGGGCGTGGGGCGCGCTCGCTCGACGCCCGCGTAGCGCACCGCCCCCACCTCCGCTCGGGCCCCCCGGGCGACAAAATATTCCTGGAATTCGAGCTCCCCCTCGGGGGTCTCAACGCGCGTCGCGACCTCCTCCTCGCACATGGGTAGGACGCGGCTCTCCACGCCCAGGCAGCGGGCGAGGGAAGCCATCACCTCGGTGAGCGTGCGTCCCTCACGCAGGAGGCGGGTGCGCTGGATGTGGGTCGCCAGGTCGCGGTCGCCCAGCTTGAACCAGGTGGGCTCGCCGTAGCGCCCCAGCATGGCCAGGGCCTCGAAGGTGTCGCCCGCGATCCCCCACCCCTGCTCCGGGTGAGCGAGGTCCGCCAGGTTGTAGAGCACCGTGTCCAGGTCGGGGCAGATGCGAAGGCCGTGGCGCTCGAAGTCGTCGGCCGTGTTGACCACCACCGAGAGGGCCCCCGGAGGGAGCGCGTCGGCGAGGCCGAGGGCGAGCTTCGCCCCCCCTACGCCCCCCGCCAGGGCCGCGACCTTCCTCACCGGCCTACCGGCGGAGCACCTGGGGCGAGGGGGCGGGGGCCCCCTTGGGCGCGGGGCGCCACTCCGGGTGGGGGTAGCCCAGGAGGATGAGGGCCTGAGGGATGTGGTCTGCGGGCAGCTCTAAGGCGCGCCGGACGGTCTCGGGGCAGAAGAGGGGTGCGCAACGCCAGAGGCTCCCGAGCCCCCGCGCGTAGGCGGCCAGCATGAGGTTCTGGAGGGCGGCTCCCAGGCTCTGCGCCGCCATGGTCCGCTCGGCCTCCTGACGGGCCACATCGGGATAGACGTCGAGCCCCTCCAGCGTGATGGAGGCCAGCAGGAGGAGGGGCGCTCCCTTCAGGAGCCGGAGAGAGGCTTCGTGGCGGCGGCGGCGTTCCTCCTCGGGGACGCCGTCCCGCTCCATGTCGCGCAGAAAATCCCTCCCCATCGCCTCGGCGAGGCGCGCCTTGGCCGCGGCGCTCTCCACCAGCGCAAACCGCCAGGGCATGGCGCCGTGGGGAGAGGGAGCGAGACAGGCGGCGCGGAGCACTTCCTCCACCAGCTCCCCGGGAACGGGCCGCGGGGCGAAGCGTCGCACCGACCGGCGGCCCTCGAGCGCCGCGAAGAGGTCGAAGGCGGGGGACATGGCCGGCGGGCGGCCCTCACGCTGCGGAGGCGTACTGGGGGAGGTCCGGTTGAGTCCCGCTCTTGCCGGGGCGGATGGGGACGCGTTTTCGCTGCTTCTCGGAGAGCCGCAGAAGCACCTTCCAGCTCCGCTTGAACTCCTCCATGGGCCGCACCTCGAGGAGGCCTTCTTCGACCATCTCGTCGAAGAGCTGCTCCCCGAGCGGGGTGCGCAGCAGGGTGATGGTCCAGCCCATGGAGCCCACCCCCCCGCAAGAGATATCGGCCAACTCACCCGAGAAGTCGCCGCAGTGGTGGCACTCGGGCCGGGCGTACTGCTGGGCCTCTTTGAGATTGAGATCGACGACCTCCCCGCTCTTTTTGTAGATGAGCACCTTGCCCTTCACGTTGAACTTCTGGACCTCTGTGAGGGGGATGCCCATCTCCTCCTGGATCTTCCCCACCATCAGGCCCTCGTAGGTGAACACCTCGCTGCACAGGAGCCCCACGGTGAACGCCACCCGCTCCCGGTAGCCCCGCAGGAAGCGACGCTGGCGGTCGATGTGCTGCTCTTTCTTCTTCGGGGTGTGGAGGAAGCCCTCGTCTATCAGCTCCATCTTCCGCAGCGGGGTCACCTGGCAGGGCACCCCCACGAAGCCCACCCGCGTGAGGCCCATCCGCTCGGCGTCCTCGAGGGCCAGGTTATTGGGGCAATAGGTGTACCAGCTCCCGGCGCTGGCGAGGGCCTCCTCCTCCTTCGTCACCACCTTGGGGATGGGGGAGCAGGGCTTCTCGCCGTCCAGGGCGCTCACCACAGCACCGTCGATCTTGCCCTGTCGCAGCGCCCGTGCCAGTAACGTCGTCACCACCCCCCCGTCCTGGCAGCGGGCGAGCACCCGCTCGTCCCTGGTCCGGGCGGCGACCACCCTCCGGTACACCCCGAAGATGCCCTCGTAGGGACGCTCCCGCCGGAAGAGGGCGTCCTGGAGATGGGCCTCCCGGGGCCAGAGGCGGGGGCACACCGAGGCGCAAACGTCACAGCCGATCCCTTCGCTGATGCCGCAGTAGTCGAAGGAAGCCGCGGGCTTGGCCGTCTGCTTGGGCTTTCCCTCTACATACTCGATGACGTTGTGGGGGCAAACCAGTACGCAGCCGCCGCACTCGCAGCAACTGCCCGCCGCCACCACGTCGTTCATCATGTCTTTGAAGGTCGGGTGATTCAGGTCAACCCCCATGGGCGGCCCCCTTTAGCCGATGTGCTGGTAGAGGGTGCTCCGCTCGAGAGGGATGCGCCCCTCTGCCTCGATGGCGCCCCGCACCTGCTCCACCGTCAAGTACTGGCCGAACCTGGATCCCGAGCTGCGGGAGATGTTCTCTTCGATGAGGGTTCCCCCCAGGTCGTTGACGCCGCACTGGAGGGCCCGGCGGCTGGCCTCCAGGCCGATCTTGGGCCAGCTCACCTGGTTGTTGGGGATGTGGGCGCCGAAGTAGAGGCGGCTCACCGCGTGGACGCGAAAGACGTAGCGGTTGTCCACCATCTCGGTGATGCCGAGCTCGCGCCCCAGGACGTTGTCGTAAGGCACGAAGGGGAGCGGGACGAACTCGGTGAAACCGCCCGTGTCCTTCTGGATGCTCCGGAGCACCTCCAGGTGGCGGCCCACCTGTTCGGGCGTCTCGATGTGGCCGATCATGATGGTGGAGGTCGAGGGCAGGCCCAGGCCGTGGGCGCAGCGGATGATCTCCTCCCAGCGGCCCGCCCGGATGCGCCGGGGGCTGATGATGTCCTTCACCTCATCGCAAAGGATCTCTGCCGCAGTCCCGGGGACGCTGCCGAGGCCGGCCTCCTTGAGGGTGAGGATCACCTCCTCCAGGGGGAGGCGCGTCTTGCGCTGGAGGTGGTCGATCTCGGCGGGGGAGTAGGCGTGGATGTGGACGCCCGGGATCTTCTTGTGGATGAGCTCCAGGATCTTCGCGTAGTAGTCGAGGGAGAGGTTGGAGTTCAGCCCCCCCTGCATGCAGATCTCCGTGACGTCCCAGCTCCTGGCCTTCTCCAGCTTCTCTTCCAGCACGGAGAAGGGGTGGGTATAGGCCCCCTCATCCGCGGGCCGCCGCCAGAAGCCGCAGAACTTGCAGTCGGTGTAGCACACGTTGGTGAAGTTGAGGTTGGCGTTCACCACATAGCTCACCTTGTCTCCCACCAGCTCCTTGCGGAGTCGGTCGGCGGCGGCGAACAGCGCCTCCTCCTCGGGCCCTTCGGCCCGCAGGAGGCTCGCCGCATCGGAAGGGGTGAGTTCCTCTCCCGCTTCAAACTTCTCCAGGCACTCGAGCGCTGGGGTCATGGTTTTCCCTCAGGAGGCGTGGGCCGCGCAGAGGGCTTCCAGCACGGGCGCCACAGGCGGGGCGTACCAGCCCCGCTCGACGAACTCCTCGTAGATGGGCATCCGCAGCTTGAGCCGCATCCCGTGGGGCCGGAGGGCGGCCTCCAGCGCCTCGGGCTTTGGCCAGGGGCGGTCGGGGTTGATGTGGTCTGGCTCGTGGGCGAGCCCCCCCACGTCGTCCGCTCCTGCCTCGAGCAGGGGGATGAGCTCGTCCACCAGGTTGGGAGGGATCTGAACGTGCACATCGGGCATGATGGCCCGGCAGGCGGGGATGAGCTCCAGAAGGGCTTCCAGGGGGGGCCGGGGCCAGCGCGCCATGGGGGTGTCGGGCTGCGGGTTCAGGGGCTGGAGGATCACCTCCTGGATGTGGCCGTAACGCGCGTGGACCTCGGCGATGGCCTCGAGCGCGCGCACTCGCTCCTCGGCGCTCTCCCCGATGCCGATGAGGATGCCCGTGGTGAAGGGGATGCGGAGCTCCCCCGCCCAGCGCAGCATGGCGAGGCGCTTGGCGGGGGCCTTGGTGGGGGCGAGCTGGTGGGCGATGCGCGCCGCGGCCGGGCTCACCGTCTCCAGCATGGCGCCCATGGAGGCGTTCACGGGCCCGAGGAGCTCCAGCCCCCCTTGGGTCAGGGTGCCGATGTTGGTGTGGGGGAGGAGGCCGAGGTCCAGCAGGCGCTGGCAGACCCGGGCGACGTAGGCGGCGTAGGAGGGGTATCCCCAGGAGCGGAGCACCCCCGCCAGGCGCGGGTTCAAGTCGATCCCCTCGCCCGTCATCACAAGGGCCTCGATGGCGCCATAGCCTTTGGCCTCGAGGGCCCTGCGCTCCACCTCCTCCAGGTCCAGTAGGAGCGGGAGATTCTGCCGAAAGCTGCAGTAACTGCAGCGGTTATAGCACCAGTTGGTGACCGGGAGGGTGAAGTTCCGAGAGTAGGTGATGGCGCGCAGGGTCGGACCTCCCGCTTGGGCTAACACACACAGGCATCCCTTGGCTTGGCGGGGCGAAGGAGCGAACGCTCCTTATCCCCATTTCGATTCTACCGGCCGCCCCCTCCCCTGACAAGGAATTTGGGAGGCGTTCTATTTTCCCCATCTCTGAGCGGACTACGGCGAGCCTTCGGCCCGAGCTCAGACCGAGGGCTCAGTCGAGCCGGACGGCGGCGTTCCGGCCCCCGGTAGCGCCGATGCCTCGGAACGCCGGCATCTTGCCGGCCTCCTGGCCGCGGTTGCCGCCAAGATGGCGGCGCTCCCAATGTTCGTAGCGCCGGCGTCTCGCCGGCTGTGGCGATGCCGCCGGAGCCGGACCGCCGGTGCGGCCGGCGCTACGATGGTGTCAGCCTGGCGAAGGGTCTCAGTTCCCCGGCGCTCTCCCATCCCCCGGACCCGGCACCCCGTAGAGCTCCGAGGCGTTTTTCCAAAAAACCCTCTCCGCCCCCTCCTCCGCCTGCGCCTCGGTGAGCTCCCCCCTCTCGACGTAGCTCCCGAGCAGGCGCTCGAAGCCCCGCCGCGCCCAGACGGCGCCCAGCCAGTGCATCTCGGGAAGGGTGTGGCCGTCCGAGCCGTAGAGCACTTTGCTGAAAGGCGCCAGGGCGAATAGCTCCTCCAGGACGCGCGGGAGGTGTCCCCCCAAGAGGGGCGTCGCCAGGGAGATGTCCACGAAGGCGTTCCCGTAGGTGGCCACGAGGAAGCCGGCCTCCCGCACGTGGGGGTAGCCCGCGTGGAGGAGGACGATCGGGAGCTCTCGCAACCCTTCCTCCTCGAAAATCGGCCGCAGGAGAGCGGGATTCGCAAGCGGCAAGTGAATGTCGGCGTCCCCGAAGCCCGTGTGGAGTTGGAAGGGGAGAGTGAGCTCCCGGGCCGCGTGGAGGGCCTCCCAGAGGAGGAAGTCGAGGAGGTTCTTTTCGGCGATGCGGAGGCGCCCCGCCTGCCCTGCCCCCGCCCCCTTCCGCAGCGATTCATAAGCCCCGATGGCCTCAAGCCGCGTGGGCCGACCCACATCGAGGCCCGAGCGGTAGGCGATGATGGACTTGAGCGCCACCCCTCCCCGCGCTTTGTAGGCGGCAAGCCCATCCAGGAAGCGCGCCAGGAACCCTTCGAAAGCGGAACCCTCGGGCAGAAGATCCTCGGCCAAGCTCTCGATGCGGAGGGCGCCATAAGCGGGCCTCCCGAAGGCTTCGGGAAGTTCCCCGAGCCCCGGCGCATCGGGCGGAAAGCGGTGGTCGAAGAGGAGGGAGATGACCCCGGCCTTCTCGGCGAGGTCGCGGCAGCGCCCCGCAATGTCCCTCCCCTCCAGGGCGCCCGACACCTCCTCCAGCGTCGCGCCGCAGCCGTAGAGGCCCGCCAGGAGCGCGAGGCTCGCCTGCGCCGAGGGGGAGTGGGGGAGGTGCCGCCGCCGCTGCTCCTCACAGCGGCTCTCGCTCAGGATGGAGCGGAGCGCCTCCAAGGAAGGCGCCCTCCCTGCCAGGTCGGGCGCGTGGCAGTGGGCGTCGATGAGGGGGATGCGGGAGAGGTCCACAAAAAGGCCCTCCGCTCAAATGTCCGGGCCGCCGGAACAGCGCCTTCCAGTCGGGCCTCCAAGTATGAGCACCCCTCCGGTGCGCAGGCGCTAGAAGATGGCGAAATGTCTCTCGAAGGCGTGCTCGGGCGGGTTGGCCGAGAAGTACTCCCACTCGTGGCGCTTGATGAGGAGGTAGTCCTTGAGGAGCACCTCCCCTATGGCGTCGCCAAGCACCTTGTCGCGCTCCAGCTCGTCGGTCGCCTCCCGGATGGAAGTGGGAAGGCGCCGGATGCCGAGGCGCGCCCTCTCCTCCTCGCTGAAGAGGCCTGGGTCGCTCAGGGAGGGCTCGCCCACCGGCGTTTCGTGCTTGATGCCGTCCAGGCCCGCGGCGATGAGGCCCCCGAGGGCGATGTAGGGGTTGTTGCTCGGGTCGCAGGGCTTGAGCTCGAGGTTGGCCGACTCCATCTCCCGCCCCCAGAGGGGGGAGACCACCCGCACGGCGGCCTCCCGGTTGTCCGGGCCCCAGGCGGTGAAGGCGCTCGACCAGAAGTGGGGCACAAGCCGGCTGTAGGATTGGAACGAGGGAGCGGTGAGGGCGACGAGGGCCGGGAGATGGCGGAGGATGCCCCCCATGAAGTGGTAGCCGAGCTGGCTCAGGCCGTAACGGTCCTTGCGGTCGTGGAAGAGGTTTTTCCGTCCCGCCCGATCCCAGAGACTGAAATGGAGGTGGCATCCGTTTCCCGCCTCGCCGGGGAATGGTTTGGGAGAGAAGCTGGCGATGAGGCCGTGGTTGTGGGCTACTCCCCGGGCCGTCTCCCGGACCGTGAGCTGGTTGTCGGCGGCCGGGAGGGCGTCTGCGAAGCGGATGGGAAGCTCCTGCTGGCCGGGGCCGAGCTCGGGGTAGAACTCCTCGACCGACACCCCCTGGCCCTCCAGGGACTCGACAACATCCTGGATGACGGGGGCGGTGGAGTCCATCCCGGCCGAGCTGAAGCAGAGGCTGCGGTCGTAGGGCTCAAGGCCTCCCTCCCGACGGAGGGCGAGGGTGAACTCATTCTCGAAGGCCGCCTTCACAGTGAAACCCGCCTCCCGCGCCCGGTCCACCATGCGCTTCAGAAAACTCCGCGGACACGCCCCCCAGGGGGTGCGGTCTTGCTCGTAGAGGTCACAGTAGAGGCGCGCCGTCTTGGGCTGGTAGGGCAGGAGGGCGAAGGTTTCCGGGTCCGGCAGGAGGCGGATCT
>JBHIBR010000044.1:0-9321 GCA_046759145.1 Nitrospinota bacterium
GCCTCAAGGGCCACCGGTGCGACCAGCAGGGTTGCCGCGGCGCCGAACGCCGCGGCCAGCCGCCGCGGGGGATGGGTCGGAGAAAGCCCCTCCATGGCGCGCTCGATCAACGCTGCCACGCCCATGGTGGCCAGCGGGAGGAAAGGCAACAGGTGCCGCGGTTTTTCCGGGTTTTGGCCGCTCAACAACCACAGCCCGTAGGGAGCCACCCACAGGACTAGGAACGGCACATCCAACGGAGGGGCGCCGCGGTCGGGCGCCTCAGCGCTTAGGAGCCCCCGGTGGCGCGGCCTCGCGCCTCCACTCCAGACGCCCCCCGCGAGGGCGGCCAGGAGAAGGACGGTCGGCAGCAGCCGCCACGGCCCGGCGCCCGGAAGCCACATCCCCAGCCCATCGGCCCACAGGTCACCCAGGAAACGAAGCGGTCGGAGCCACGGCTGCGGGTCCGTGAGGAGCGACCGGCCCCACGACAGCATGTGCCCACCGGCGAAGCGGAGGCCCTCTCCTATCAGCGGAGCCGCCCCCTCCTGGCCGACCTGCCAGAGGGTCCAGCACGCCACCGGGAGCGCGAGCGCAGCGGCCGACCACCCCAGGTGGCGGAGGCGGGCGCGGAGGTGAATCCGCTCGCGCGGAAAGAGCCAAAGTCCGAACCAGGTGATGAGGAAGGGGAAATAGGAGAGGCGGGCTCCCAAGGCAAGCCCCAAACAGAGCGAGGACACCACTTCATTTCGCCGCCGGCCGGCCGCCTCGGGGCTCTGGCGCGCCGCCAGGGCGGCCGCCAGGAAGGCGATCACGAAGAGAGCCCCGGTGGCGTCCGAGAGGGCTTTCGCGCTGGTGAGCCAATGCAACGGGCTGAAGAGGAAAAGGCACGCGGCCAGCAGGGCTGCCCTCAGCGGCAGCAAGCGCCGCGCCAGAAGGAGGACTGGCCAAACGGTGAGGCCGCCCGCGAGGGCGCTTGTGTATGTCAGGGCCCGAGGGACGTCGCCAACCAAGGTCTGCGCCGCGCTGGCCAACCAGATGTAGACTGGATAGCCCGGGAAGTGTGGACGCATCTCGACCACGGAGTAGCGGCGAAGGGCCAGGGCGAAATCCACCGAATCCCAATCATCCAAGTAGTCCGCCGCAGAGACCACTCTCAGGACCAAGGCGATGCCAGCGAGGCCCAGGGCCCACTTCCATTCCTTCGCTCCTATTCCAGCTCCGGGGGGGGTCATGGGCGTCCGCCGATCGCCTGGGCTTCCACAAGCCGCTGGTCGAGGCCGGCATCCTCCACCGAGCGCCGCGAGCCGCGCCCCAATATCGCGCCTGCCGCGGCGAATCCCATCTGCATGGCGGTGTCCATGAATACGTAGCGGAACAGCCCTTGGCGCCCGCAGGTGATGAGATCGGTGTGCTGTCGCAGATGCAGCAGGAGGCGGCCGCAATGCGCCCGGTAGTCCAGGCTGTATGTGGGGTAGGCGTGCTCCGCCCGGGTTGAGAAGCACCCCAGCACTCGGGGCCCGAGGGGCCAGCCCATCTCTTCCAGGTCCGCGAGGCAGCGCTCCAGCAACGCCTCGTCGCCCGTGGACCACAGCGCGTCGCCCGCATCACAGGGGATCTCCAGGATGAGTGAAGTGCGACCGGGGGGGGCGCTGTGCGGGCTGCGGCGTTTGGGCTCCTGGATGCGCGTCATGAGGTAGCGGGGCTCGGGCACGTAGGTCCATGTGTTCTCGCTGAAGTCCGGGCCCTCCAGCATGATGTTCAGGAAGCGCATCGAGCGAAAGCGAAGCTGCTCCACCGAAGCACTCAACTCTGGCCCAACGCCGGGCCGCAGGGCTCGACAAAGGTCGGGCAGGGGGATGGTCGAGATGACCGTCCCGCAGCGGAGGAAGCGCTCCGCGCCGTCTTCGGTGAAGCCGACGCCGAGCACTCGCCTCCCGTCCACCTCCACCGTGTGCACCTGGGCGCCGCAGTGGACCTCCCCACCGGCCGCCGCAATCTCCTCCCCCATGCGCCGGAAGATCTGCCCGATGCCCTCCCGGGGATAGAAGAATTGGCGGGCATAGGTGCGCGGGACTCCGTCGCCCCGGCCCATGAGCCGGCGCGCCACGTCCCAGAGGTTCAAGAGGGAGATCCGCTGCGCCGCCCAGTCCGCCGAGATGGTCGCCGGCGAGCGCCCCCAGAGCTTCGCCGTATAGGGTTCGAAGAAGGTGCGGTAGAGCAGGCGCCCGAAGCGGTTCACCACCCAGCGCTCGAAGGATAGCTCGTCGGCCCCCCGAACCCGCCGGACGAGGTTGTGGACCAGGTAGTCGGCAAGGCATGCGATCCCGAAGGCCGGGTTGACCTGCCGGAAGAGGTCACGGGCGGCCAGTGGGTACTGGTAGAGACGCCCATCCAGGCGGATGACGCTTCGGCGCTCGGCCACGAGCAGCTCGACGCCCATCAGGGCCTGGACCCGCGCCAGAAGCTCCGGGTCCCGCGTGATGAACCGATGGCCTCCCAAGTCGAAGCGGAACGCGCCCCGCTGCACCGTCCGACAGAGGCCGCCCAGTTGGTCCTCCCTCTCGAGTACCACTACCGGGCGACCGTGACCCGCGAGCTCCCAGGCGGCGCTCAGGCCACAGGGGCCGCCCCCTAGGATAACGATGGTCTCATCCAGCGCCTCGTCCTCCCTTCCGCGGCGTCACACCATCAGAAGGCCTTGGCCAGGGCGTCGAGGATAGCCTTCTCCTGGGCCTTGAACTTCTTCAGGTCGGCCGGTTGGCTGCCAAAGCCGAACATGCCGGGCTTCCCCAGCGCCTCGAACGCCCGCTCGAACGCTGCCTCGATGCGCCGGTGCAGGCCCAGGTCGCGCGCCTTTACCTTGACCTCGATCGCCTCGTAGTAGAACTTGGCCGAGGAGAGGATGGCCTTGGCCTTGGGGAAGTCCTTCAGGTTGGGCGGCACGTTTTCGAGCTTGTGTCGGATCAGGAAGTAGAACCCCTTGTCCAGGGCGCCCCGCAGTTCCTTCTTGTTCTTGGTGGCAAACGCCTTTTCGGCGCTCGGGACGATGCGCTGCTGGTAGTCCTTGTCCATTTTGGCCAACACCGACCGGGCCGGGCCGAAGGCCTTCCGGATGGCGCCCCATTCGGGATCCCCCTTCCCCAATTCGGCCCGAATGCTCTTGGCCGCGGTGAGCACGGGGTCTTCGGCCGCCCCGTACCCGTATGCCCAGGCGGTCGAGACGCCCAGCAGCACCGCGAGCACCGCTACTGCGCACCCGGCCAGGCTGGGGGCCAGGTCCCTCCGGCTCTTCTTCATGGTTTGTCCTCCTCCTTGTCCGGGCGCCCCGGATGGAGCCCGGGGGGCGGCCGCCGAAATGTGCGAATGTAACTCAGCAGATCCCGCAGTTCCCGTTCACTCAAGAGAGGCCCCCAAGGGGGCATCCAGTAGGACTTGCCGACGGAGGGGCCCCCATCCCGGATCACGCGGAGGAGTTCCGCATCGGTCCGCTTGTCCATGATGCTGCCGTCGCGGAAGTCCCGCGGCCGAGGGTCCAAGGAGGAGGCGGTCGGCCCATCCCCGTCGCCCGCGTCCCCGTGGCACACGACGCAGTGGATCCCGTAGAGGTATTTCCCGCGGCTCGGGTCGCCCTTCTGCGCCTTCGCGGGGGCGGCTGCGAGCAGGAGGCCGCAGCACGCCGCCGACGCCCAGAGGACCCGGCCGCCCGATCGCATTCTAGAGCGTGCGCTCACCGCATGGCCCTCATTCGAAAACCAACCGAAGGACGTCAGAGAAATTGTGGTAGACCGAATGGTCGAAGACGGCGACGCCGAAGTAGTAGCCCTCTCGCTTCGCCGGGTCGAACTGAACGTCGTCTGAGTCGTTCGTCCGGAGCTTGCGCTTGATCTCGAGCGTCCACCCGCCCTCGGCGTAACGCCCCTTCACCACGAGGTCGCCCCGGACCGGCGGGGGCACCTCCGGGGGCAAGACGATCCCCCCCACCCGGTCTCCTTTCTTGAAGGTGATCCCCTTGATGGGGACCAGGGAGTCGGGACCCGTCACGTGGAGGTAGGGCGCGTGGATGTCGCCGCCTTTCTTGGGGTTGGGGACGTACATGGGTCTGTCGTCAGTGTAGAAGTCGGCGTTGAACTTGAACAGGTCGGGCGACGCCCGGACCTTGTCCAGTAGCCGCCCCCGCGGCTTGGCGCCTGGGTTTTTCTGGACGAAGGCCGCGAAATCCAGGTGCGCCACCACGGCGTCTTTCATCCAGCCGAGGGGCGCCGTCTCTGTGGCGCGCCACTCCCACTGGTCTAGGAGCTCGCCGGGCTTGGCGGTCCACATATCGTGGGGCGTGAGGCCTTGGTGGTCCGGATATGAGGAGAGGTGGCAGGCGGCCCGGCAGCCGATGAGGGGGAAAAGCCTCGAGGAGATGTTCCAGTTGAAGGCGAATGCGTCGTCGGCGAGGTCCCGTTCCTCGTGCCACTTCTTGCCGTCGAACACCCAGGGTTTGTAGTGGAGGCTCTGGGTGTCGTCCTTCCATCGGGCGAGGAAGAAGATCTCCTCTTGCGTGTACAGGGCGCGCAGTTCCACCTCCATGATGCGGCGATTGCCGAACTTCTTTATGGCGAAAGTCTTCACCCTGAGGGGAGCGGCGCGCCGCCAGAGTGCCTCCGCGCGGCCATCGATGGAGGGGGGGCTCTCCGTCCGTGCCGCCCGGAGGGTCAGATAAGAGGGTCGCCGGAACGCTGGAGGTCGGCCCTCGGAGGAAAAGCCGAGGTTGACCACGAATATCGAGGCCAACCCCAAGCTCAAAGCCAGCAAGGCGACCTCCGCAATCATGGCCCTGGGGGCCCTTCCCACGCGTTCCCTGCCGTTCACCGCCTTCACCTCCAGGATCGGGGCTTCTCGCCTATGGCATCGAAAAGGAACATCACCACCTGCCAGACCTCCTCCTCGCTGAGGGCGTCCTTCCATGCGGGCATGGCCGAGTTCCAGGGCTGGGACTCGCCGGGGAGGCCCTGGCCTCCCTCCCGGATGCGCCAGAAGAGGTAGGATTCGTGGAGCTGGCCGATGGTTTCAGGGTCGGCAAAATCGGCAGGCTTGAGATCCAGAGCAGGCGCGAAGAGGCCCTTCCCGTCCAGCTCGTCCCCATGACAGAGAACGCAGTTGCGGTAATAGACCTTAGCACCCGCCTCGATGTGGTGACGGAGCTGCTTACCGTCTTTTCGCAAGGGGTTCTCTAGCCCCTCATACTGCTCCGGCAGCATGGGATGGACGATGCGGGGAGAAGCTGGCCTCGGGCGGGGAGGGCGGCGGGGCGCCGCCGCTTCGGGCGCCAAGTACAAAGTGTGCCAAGGCGAGATGGCCCGCCGGAGGTTCCCCTCGCCCCGGCCGCCATCCCACAGGCCGAAAGCCACCGGGATGAATCCTCCCGGCGAAAACCCTCCCTTGCCGGCCTTGAGGAGACGTCGGAAGGTGAGGGCCCAGCGGCCATTCTGGAAGGAGGCGCGGACCTCAACGCGGACGCCATCTCCAGGGGCGGGTGGGTTCGCGAGCCCTGCGGCCCGCAAGGCCGAAACCCCCTTGCCCGCTTCCCATCGCCAAAGGACCACGGGCCGGTCGGCCTCGCCGCGGAGGAGGTAGGGAAGACGGTCGCCATCGGTCCGCGCAGGGAACTGAAGCCCCGCCCCGTCGCGGCTCCCGCCCAAGCTACGGGTGCGGTCGTTCCATGTGAGGCGGATGGCGATTTCCCGCCCGTTGTGAACCGCCTGGAATGTGAGAGCGTCGATGGAGGGTCGGAACAGTCGGGGCCTTGCGACCAATTGCCCCAGGAGGCGCACCCGGACCGAGGAAACCCGCCTCCAGGTGGGATCCTCGGGGCCCTCCGGGAGGGGGCCAGCGCCCCGGATCGCGAGCAGCGGCCTCTCGCCCGCATCGGGCAGCTCCTCGATGAGCGAGCGCACATAGCGCGCCAGATCCCAGCGCTCCGCGGCGGAGAGGGCGTCACCGTAGCCGGGCATGGGGGTCCCGTTCATGCCCGTGGAGAGGGTGCGATAGATGTCCCGCAGGCCCGGTCCGTTTTTGTAGCGCCAGGGTTTGGTGAGGTCGGCGGGCAGGATGGGAAATCCCCAGTCGTCCTTGTGGGTGCCCGCCTCAGGTCCATCGCCCCGTCCCCGGCGGCCATGGCACTTGACGCAGCCTCCTTTTGACTCCTCTTGATAGAGCCGCTTCCCGCGCTCGAGCGCATCGGGCCCTCCCGGCGTGGGCTCGCCCAGGGGGACTACAGCCTGCCGGGGGTCGAGCGCGGGGTCCGAGAAATCGGCGGCGAAAGTCTTGATGTAGTGGATCACTTGCCGGCGCCTCTCCGGGGGCAACTTCTCGAAGCCAGGCATCGCCGTGCCGGGGACGCCCCGGGTCACCACACGGAAGAGGTCCTCGTCTGTGGGGAGCTCGCCGGTGGCGGTCGTCCGGAACTTGAAGAGGCCCTTGGTGAAATCGCGGGGGCGGGGGTCGAGCCGCTCAGCCGCGGCGCCGTCGCCTCGGCCCCCTTCGCCGTGGCAATGAAGACATTTGCTACGATAGACCTCCCGCCCCGCGGCCATGGCCTGGGCGCTCGGGGGTGGCTTCCGAAGCGAAGGATCCGCGCCCGTCACCGGAGCTATGGCTGCGGCCAGCAAGAGAACGCAGACCCCACCGAGGGCGAATGAGACTCTGGCCCCCCCGCGCCGCGGGCTCTCCACCCTCACAGCAGGCTCCCCTCCCTTGTGACGACCCTCTGTCTCCGGCGCCCCAGGGGGTCTCCCGGTGCGGGGGAGGAATCCGCCGCAGGAGACCCCCCGTACGCCCCCCCTTCTTCCTTCCTCAGAGGGCACGCTCGTAGGCGGCCAACTGTTCGAGGATCGCCTCGCTCACCTTCCCCGCCTCGTCGAGGTCCTTCCGCTCCGTGGCCCGGATGAAATCGCCGATCTGCCGCTGGAGTTCATTGGTGAAGGCCAGCCCCATGCGTTCCTGCATGTCTTCTTCGAACACAGCGGAGTAGACGCCCGTCTCCCAGGCCGTGATGCGGGCTTTGGGTTTCGCCCAGTTGGTGAAGGTGGAGATGATCTCGTGCCGGGCGGTGGCCAGGAATGCTTTGATCATCTCCCGCTTGATCGTGAGCGGCTGGACGGCGTTGACATCCCCGTGGAGCTGGGCCTTCACCAGCTTGGCGCCCGAGGGATTGCGCGCCATCTTGCCCTCTATGGCCGAGTAGTAGACAGCCCCTTCCACCTGCCACTCTTTCTGCTTCGCGGGGCCCCGGGCGGCCCCGTGGACCAGGGTGTTCACCTCGTGGAGCACCGAGAGGTAGAATACCTTGATGAGGGTCTTGTCGACGATCTGGCCCTGGACCTCCATCTCGGTCAGGTCGCCCTTCTGGATGGCCTTCTGGCCGTTCTCAAGCGCAGCCAGGATGCGCTCATCGAGCATGGGGTTGCGGGCTTTGGCGGTCCCCTGGAGGGCTGTGTAATAGGCCCAGGCCTCATCCCACTTGTTGGGCGCCCCCTTGGCGCTCTTGTCCGCGAAGGTGGCCTTGGCGGCGCGGATCTCGTGGAGGACGTTCAGGTAGAAGACGCGCTTGAGGCCCTTCTCGACAATCTGCCCCGCCAGCCTGGGCATCTTGCCCGCCTTGCCGCCACCGATGGCGCCCAGGATGACCGCGTCCATCTCGGTGCCGAACTCCTTGTCCCGGTTCTTCACCGTAGGCTGGAGCACCTTCCGGTACACCCGCTCGATGGCGGCGAAATCCGCGGGCTTCTGGCGCCGGAGGGCGCTGATCTCCTCGAAGGCCTTCACGCGCGCGAGCTGCTTGTCGACGTTGGTGGTTTGCTTATAACCCACCGCCCCCGACACGGTGGCCAGGACGAAGGTCGCGATGACCGCAAAGAAAGTGAACCATCTCCGCGCCTGCATCTTACTTCCCTCCCTCTCTGGGGCCAAAGGAATAGGTTCCGAGCACATCCATCAGGCAATCATTAGGCAATCCTCCTCCTTGATTCTTGCCATTTAACAGGCGATAGAATCAAGACCCTTTGCCAAAAAGACTAGGTGCTGCTATGTCGCAGGCCCCTCCGACACCGCCCCGCGGTCCTCCGCCCATCGCTCTCATCCCCCCTTCACCACCCTCACGCGGGTGTCGAAGAATGATGCGCTCCCCCCGATGGGGTCGGTGAGGCAGGCCGTTCTGGTGTAGCCATCCAGGAGCATCACCGCGTTCGCGCAGAGCCCTTTCCCCCGCCGCGGGTCGCCCTTGACCAGGCGGCCATCCACCACGATGTCCTCCGCCCCGTAAGCCCAGTGCCCATAATGCCAGGAGACCGCGAGGACGCCCGGCCGAATGCCCTCGACCGCCCGGACCTTGCCCCCCACCATTCGGGACTTTCTGTCCCCGAGCGGCCAGACGCCGTCGCCGTTGGTGCGCGAGATGAGCTTCACCACCTGGCCGTCCCGGAGCCCCAGACGCCTTGCGTCTCCCTTGTTCATGAGGACGAAGTTCTCGGGCAGGAGGGCGATGTTGCTCCAGTAGGTCGGGATGGTCCGGGAGTGTCCGCCGGAGGCTTCCTTGAAGGTGATGAGATGGAAGGGGTAGTCCCGGTCCTCCACGGGCGCCCCGTCGCTGTTCAAGGGGGGTTCGTAGCGGGGGAGGCCGTCGAAGCGCTCGCCCGTGATGCTGTTCTTGGCCTTCGCCACCCGCTCCACGTAGAGGTGGAAGGGTTTGCCGAACTTGTGGGCCATGTAGTCACCGTCGTAGGCCTTGGAGAAGGGCTCGAAGCGCCCGCCGCGGTTCAGGACGGTGACCACCCGCCGCCAGTTGGCGGCTCCCGCCGCCCGGACCCACTTCGCCTCGTCGAAGACCGACCGGGGCAGGTGGCGCCGGGCCTTGCGGAAGAGGGAGAGCTCCGCATCGTCGGCCTCCCGGACGGCGTCGCCGGGCTTATCGCCCGCCGCCACGTTCGCCACCATCTTGAGGAAGAACTCCTCGGGCCGCGTGAAGGGAAGACCCGGGCCGAACCCGTCCTTGCCGTGGCCGGGGAGCCCCAGCTTCTCCGCCAGGGCCAGCATCACTGCCTCCATGGAGCACGGCATCTCCTCCCCGAAGACCCGGACCGTCTCCGGGATGGGGGAGGCGATGGGCTGGCGGATGAGGCTGTTCTTGGTGGAGGGCTGCGGGTTGTCGTGGGGGTTGCCCCACCGCTCCATGTAGGAGAGGTCGGGGAAGATGTAGTCGCAGTACATGGTGGTCTCCCCCACCACCACGTCGTCGGCGATGAGGAGCGGGATGGCTTGAAGGTCCCGGAGGATGGGGATCATGGCCCCGCCGCC
>JBHIBR010000045.1:0-9312 GCA_046759145.1 Nitrospinota bacterium
AACTACATGGCCGTCTTCCCGGAGCTCTTGTCGGAGGGGAGGCCCTCGCCGTGAGGCAGAGCTTCGTCGGGGTGGACCTGTCGGGGGCGGAGAAGAGGCCATCGGGTTTTTGCCTCCTCCAGGGGAGGCGCGCGAAGACCCGTCTCCTCTTCGCGGACGAGGAACTCACCTGCTCCCTTCCCTCCTCCCCGACGGTGATCGTGGTCGATGCCCCTCTCTTCCTCCCCCGGGGGCGCTGTTGCCTGAGGGAGGACTGCGCCTGCAGGAAGGGACGGGAGGCCCACTTCCGGGCCTGTGACCGCGCGCTGCGGGGGCTCGGCATCCGCTTCTTCCCCATCACGCTCGGGCCCATGCGGCGGCTCACCCTGCGGGGGCTGGCGCTCCGGGCGCGGTGGGAGAGCCTGGGCCACCGGGTGCTTGAGGGTTTTCCGGGCGGGGCGCAGGATGTGTGGAAGATGCCGCGCCAGAAGGACCCGAAGGGCCTCCTGCGTGCGCTCCGCAAGCTGGGCCTCCTGAATGGAGGGAGGGCGGAGAGGACAGTCCACGAGCTCGACGCTATCTGCTGCGCCCTGGTGGCCCGCCAAGCCCACCAGGGGCGCGCCCAGGCGCTGGGCGAGCCCGGGGAAGGGTTCCTCTACCTCCCGGAGGCGGGGGGTCCTCCTTTCCGCTGAGGGGGCCGCGGCCGCGCCGGGCGAGCCGTCGGTCCACCGAACGGAGGAGAAAGTTCTACATTGCGCGCCTGGTTGACCTACGGTTTTGGCGACATGCGGCTCCAGGAGGTGCCCGAGCCCGAGCCCCAGCCGGGAGGGGTGCTCGTGCGCGTGGTGGCCGTCCAGCCCGGCATCACCGAGGTGCTCCTGCTCCGGGGCGAGGTGACGGCCCACTACGAGGACGTGCGGCGGATGCTCGAAGAAAGCTCCCCCCGCCAGCTCTTCGGCCACGAGTTCTGCGGCGAGGTGGTGGCCCTGGGCGAGGGGGCCGGCCGCTTCCAGGTGGGCGACCGGGTGACCGCCCAGCACGCCGAGGGCTACACCATCGGCTACGAGCTGCCCGGCTGCCTCGCGGAGTACGCGGCCCTGCCCGCAGAGCCCCTCGCCCGCGTGCCCGACAGAGTGAGCGACGGGGAGGCGGCCGCCTGCCAGCCCCTCGCGAGCGCGGTTGAGGCGGTCGAGGAGGCCGGGGTGGGGCCCGGCGACCGGGTGGCGATCCTGGGCCAGGGGGTCATGGGCCTTTTCCTCCTCCAGGCCTGTCGGGCGGCGGGGGCGAGCGAGGTCTACGGGGTGGACCCAAGGCCCGAGTGTCTCGCCCTTTCGCGGAAATTCGGGGCCGCCCTCGCCATCCCCTCCGACCGAACCGACCCGGTCCAGGAGGTGCTGCGTGCGACGGGAGGGCGGGGGGCGGACGTGGTCTTTGAAGCGGCTGGTGGGAGCCCGCGGGAGGGTCTGGCGGGAGATGAGGCGCTCCAGCAGGCGCTCCGCATGGTGGCCCGCCGGGGCCGGCTCGTCGGGATTGCCCACTATCACGAGCCGGTGCGTCTCGACCTGAACGCGCTGCGGAAGAAGCAGGTGCGCTACATCTTCCCGGGGGCGAGCTCGGTGGGCTGCCTCGAGAAGGCCCTCGACCTGATGGCCCGGGAGGAGGTGCAGATCAAACCCCTCCTCACCCACCAGCTCCGTGGGATCGAGCGCGTCCCCGAGGCCTTCCGGATCACGGCGGAGAAGCGCAGATACGGGGCCCTCAACCCGGCCCAGGTGCTGATGGGATGAGCAAAAAGGGCCGGGCGTCGGCGGGGGAAGGCCTGGTGCCGGCCTCCTCCGCCTCGCCAACGCCCTCTCCGCTATGTATCCTACGGCCAGCGGGGAGAAGCTTCTGGCAGAGGCTGTGCTCCTGGCGGTGGCGAGATGAAGGCTGCGAACATGGCGCGTAAGCTGGGGGGTTCGCCTTGATGATCACGGACCGGATTGAAATCAACCCCAGGATGATGCTCGGGAAACCCGTCATCCGGGGGACGCGCATCCCGGTGGAGCTTATCCTGCGCAAGCTCAGCGAAGGGGCCAGCGAGGCCGACCTGCTCGATGCCTACCCGCGCCTGACGCAGGAAGATATTCAGGCCGCCATCGGCTATGCGGCCGATATGGTGGCGCACGAGGAAACGGTCCTGGTGAAGCCGCCAGCCCGGAAACGTTCCAAGCGATGAGCAATGCGTTTCCTGGCGGATGAGAGCTGTGACTTCGCGGTAGTCCGGGCTCTGCGCGCCGATGGTCACGATGTGCTGGCCCTCGCAGAGATTTCCCCCCGGGCGGAAGACCAAGCAGTGATTGAACTCGCCGTTCGCGAGAGTCGCATCTTGCTCACCGAAGACAAAGACTTCGGTCAACTGGTCTATTCGAACCGACGGGCAAGAGGGGGCGTCCTCTTCCTCCGGTTTCCCGCGACGGCCCGGGAGGCTCTTCCCCGAACGGTGGTGGAACTCGTGAGACGACGGGGGGAGAGGCTCACCGATTCCTTCGTCGTGGTGGAGCCCGGCCGGATCCGGATCGGTCGGGCGCGTGAAGGTCAAGCCTGACGAACGCTGGCCCGGGGTCTACGCGCTCCGGAAGGAGGTCCGGGGCGGAGGTCGAGCTGGAAGGGATCGAGCGCGTCCCCGAGGCCTTCCGGATCACGGCGGAGAAGCGCAGATATAGGGCCCTCAACCCGGCCCAGGTGGTGCTGCGCTGAGGTCGAAGGAGGCCGCCACGGCGACGCGCGTCGCTTTCATCGCCGGAGGTTGTGAAAAGCGGCTCTGCCGGGGAAGCGGGCGCTTGTGCCCAGTTCTTCTTCGATGCGGAGGAGCTGGTTGTACTTCGCCACGCGGTCGGTGCGGGAGGCGGAGCCGGTCTTGATCTGGCCCGCGTTCGTCGCCACGGCGAGGTCGGCGATGGTGGTGTCCTCGGTCTCGCCCGAGCGGTGGCTGATGATGGCGGCGTAGCCCGCCTGCTGGGCCATCTCGATGGCGGCGAGGGTCTCGGTGAGGGTTCCCACCTGGTTCACCTTGATGAGGATGCTGTTCGCCACTCCCTCCCGGATGCCCCGGGAGAGGCGCTCGGTGCTGGTCACAAACAGGTCGTCGCCCACGAGCTGGACCTTCTCCCCCAGCGCCTCGGTGAGGGCCTTCCATCCCTCCCAGTCGTCCTCGGCGCAGCCGTCCTCGATGGAGAGGATGGGATACTGGCGGGCCCAATCCTCCCAGAACCGCACAAATTGCTCGGGGCTTCGGCGGGAGCCGTCGGATTTGCGGAAGACGTAACTTCCCTCCTCATAGAGCTCGCTCGCGGCGGGGTCGAGGGCGAGGGCCACCTCTTCCCCGGGCCGATAGCCCGCCCGCTCGATGGCCTCCAGGATCACTTCGACCGCTTCTTCGTTACCCTTGAGATTGGGGGCAAACCCCCCTTCGTCTCCCACCGCCGTCGCGTGGCCCCGCCCTTTGAGCACCGCCCGCAGGGAGTGGAACACCTCCGCCCCCATCCGCAGCGCCTCGGAAAAACGCTCCGCTCCCACCGGGACGGCCATGAACTCCTGGAGGTCCACGTTATTGTCGGCGTGGACCCCCCCGTTGAGGATGTTCATGAGGGGCACCGGGAGGGCCGTGGCCGCCGCACCCCTCAGGTAGCGGTAGAGGGGCAGGCCGCCCGCGCGCGCGGCCGCCCAGGCGACGGCGAGGGAGACGCCCAGGACGGCGTTCGCCCCCAGGCGGCTCTTGTTCGGAGTGCCGTCCAGCTCGAGGAGGAGCCGGTCGATCTCCCCCTGCTGCGAGGCGTCCCGGCCCGCCAGCATGGGGGCAATGAGGCGGTTCACATTCTCCACCGCCCGGCGCACCCCCTTGCCCAGGTAGCGCTCCCGCTCCCCGTCGCGCAGCTCGAGCGCCTCGTGCTGGCCCGTCGAAGCCCCCGAGGGCACAGCCGCCCGCCCCCGGGCGCCCGAGTCGAGCACCACGTCCACCTCCACCGTGGGGTTCCCCCGGGAGTCGAGGATCTCCCGGGCCCGCACCTCGCGGATGGTGCTCACAGCCCCCCGCTCCCCCGACGCGGGGCGCCCCGACTCACTGCTCTTCCCCCTCTTCTCCGGCCGAGGCCGCAGCTGGCCCGGATGCCGCAGGACGGTCAGCGGGGGGCCGGAGCTTCTGCACCTCTTCCACGAAGTCCTCCAGGTCGCGGAAGGAGCGGTACACCGAGGCGAAGCGCACGTAGGCCACCTGGTCCAGCCGGCGCAGCTCCTCCATCACCCGCTCGCCGACCACCTGGCTGGCGATCTCCTTTTCGCCCCTCTCGAGCACGTATTTCTCCACCCGGTCCACCAGAGCCTCTCGCTCCTCGGCGGTGACAGGCCTCTTTTCCAGGGCCTTCTGGATGCCCACCTGGACCTTCTCGCGGCTGAAGACCTCCCGGGAGCCGTCCTTCTTGATCACCAGGGGCATGCTCTCCTCAATGCGCTCGTAGGTGGTGAAGCGCCGCCCGCAGGACTCGCAGGCGCGCCGTCTGCGGATGGAGCTCCCCTCCCGGGTGAGGCGGGAGTCGATCACCTTGGTGTCGGGGTGGCCGCAGGCGGGACACTTCATGGGAGAGCCACCGGGGGAGGAGAAAGGGCCTCAGGCCAGGGCCCTGGCCCTGCGCCGCTCGGGGTAGAGGGGGAACTGGGCGCAGAGCTCCCGCACCTCCCCCCGGATGCGCGCCTGGCGGTCCTTGTCGTCGATGTGCTCGAGGACCTCGGCGATCCAGTCGGCGATCTGCCGCATCTCGGGCTCCCTCATCCCGCGCGTGGTGACGGCCGGGGTGCCGACCCGCAGGCCGCTCGCCACGAAGGGGCTGCGCGTCTCGCCCGGGATGGTGTTCTTGTTGACCGTGATCCCCGCCCGCTCGAGGGCCCGCTCGCCCTGGCGGCCCGTGATGTCGGTGTCGCGGAGGGCGATGAGCATGAGGTGGTTGTCGGTGCCGCCCGAGACGAGCTGGAGCCCCTTCTCGAGCAAGCGCTCTGCCATGGCGCGGGCGTTGAGGACGATCTGGTGCTGGTACTCGCGGAACTCCGGCCGGAGGGCTTCCTGGAAGCACACCGCCTTGGCGGCGATGACGTGCATGAGGGGTCCCCCCTGCATGCCCGGGAAGACGCGCTTGTTCATGAGCTCGCCGTATTCCTCCCGGCACATGATGACGCCCCCCCGGGGGCCCCGCAGGGTCTTGTGGGTGGTGGTCACCACGAACTCGCAGTGGGGGACCGGGCTCGGGTGGTCCCCCGAGATGACCAGGCCCGCGATGTGGGCGATGTCCGCCACCACCTTCGCCCCCACCTCGTCGGCGATCTCCCGGAAGCGGGCGAAGTCGATGATGCGGGGGTAGGCGCTCGCCCCGACGACGATGAGCTTCGGGCGCTGCTGGCGAGCGAGCGAGCGAACCTGGTCGTAGTCGATGGTCTCGGTGTCCTCCCGGACGCCGTAGGGATAGACGGTGAAGTAGAGGCCCGAGAAGTTGATGGGGTGTCCGTGGGTGAGGTGGCCGCCGTGGGAGAGGTTCATCCCCAGGATGGTGTCGCCCGGCTCCAGCACCGTCATGTAGACGCCCATCATGGTCTGGGCGCCCGCGTGGGGCTGGACGTTCACCACGTCCGCCCCGAAGAGGGCCTTGCAGCGCTCGATGGCCAGGCGCTCGCACACGTCCACAAACTCGCACCCACCGTAGTAGCGCTTGCCCGGGAGCCCCTCGGCGTATTTGTTGGTCAGGACCGAGCCCTGGGCCTCCAGAACCGCCTCGCTCACGAAGTTCTCCGAGGCGATGAGCTCGAGGGTGCCGTGCTCCCGCTCGACCTCTTGCACCAGGGCCTCTGCGACCTCGGGGTCCACCTCGGCCAGTCGTCCCATGGCGTCCCCTCTCACGGCAGCTCCCTCCGCCTGCGGCGGACGGGGCCGCCCTTCACGACCTGCGGCCCGGCACTGCCTCCCGATCGGGCTCCACAGCCGCCGGGCGCGCCGGGCTTCCCGGCTCCCCCCGGGTCCGCCCCCTCGAGAGCGCCTCCCGCTCCAGCGCCCCGATCTTCTCCACCCGGCGCCCGTGCCGTCCGCCCTCGAAGGGGGTCTCCAGCCACACCCCCAGCACCTCTTCGGCCAACTCCTTGGCCAGCACCCTCCCCCCCAGGCAGAGCACATTGGCGTCGTTGTGGGCGCGCGCCACCCGGGCGGTGAACTCGTTGTGGCAGAGCGCTGCCCGCACGCCCGGGAACTTGTTGGCCACGATGGCCATCCCCGTCCCCGTCCCGCAGATCAGCACCCCCCGCGCCAGCTCCCCTTCCGAGACCGCCCGGGCGAGGCGGCCTCCGAAATCGGGGTAATCGCACCCCCCTTGGCTCTCGGGCCCGAAGTCGCGCACCTCGAGGCCCCGGCGCTCCAGGGCACCCTTCAGGGCTTCCTTGAGCTCATAGCCCGCGTGGTCGGAGGCGATGCCGATGATTGATGGGTTCATGGGTCACACTGAGAGGGGCGGGTCGGAGTGTTGGGATCCCTCTTTTCCCATTTCCCCACACTAGCGGCCCGCTCCCTTCGCTGTCAAGCGCTCCACCACTGCGTTGACAGGCCTCCGGGGACCCCCTAGCATGCGGGAGGGAGAGCGCCCACTCCCAAGAGGCCGAGATGTCCCCTCAGCTCTTCCTCCTGGAGACTCCCCTCGGGGTGGCCGCCCTCGCGGCGGATGGCGAGGCGATCCGCCGCATCTTCCTCCCCCAGCCCGACGCCCGCGCGGCCGAGACCACCGTCCGGGGAGCTTTCCCCGAGGGAGAACTCCTCCCGAAGCCGCCGCCTGCGGGGCCCCTGGCGAGGGCAGCGGCCGAGCTCCAGGCCTATCTTCGGGGAGAAGCGAGGGAGCTCACCTTCCCGGTCACCCTCGAGGGCCTCTCGGAGCACGCCCGCCGGGTGCTCGCCGCCATGCGCCGGATCCCCTACGGCGAGGTCCGCACCTACGCTTGGCTCGCCCGCGAGGCGTTCACCCACCCCCGCGCCGCCGCCGGGGCGTGCGCCCGAAACCCTTTCCCTCTCTACTTCCCCTGACACCGGGTGGTGGCCTCCGGCGGAGGCCTCGGGGGATTCGAGGGGGGGCTCACCCTCAAGCGGCGCCTCCTCGCCCTGGAGGGGGCGAAACTCGTCTGAATCTACTTTGGGCGAACGAGAATTCTGCATTCTTTCCAAGAGAACCAGGGAGGCCAGTGCAAGTTGGTGGGCCGAGAATACGGTTACAATTGTTTGATTTTAAAGGGGTTTTTCCATGTGCGCGCAAAATTTCCTTGACATTTCCGTCTTGACATTTGTGTCAAAAGAACTGAATATTATTTGTAGGACACTAAATACGTAGGGACATAAGCCCATGCAGGGGGGCAAAATGCGGGAGCGAGCACCCAAGAGAATTAGTCCGGAAGAGGCTGTCGCCGAGGGCGAAAAGGCTCTGGCGTTGGCCGCCTCTGAGGGGATGTCCAAGGAAGATAAACTCGAATTGAGAGAGATTCTGCGAAGTAAAGGCGTACCGGAAAGCAGTCTCAAAAAGCTTTTCCCTGACCTAACGTACCCCGAGTAGCAATCTAGGCGTTAGCCGTATTTCCCAATTCTCTTCGCCTGCCCCACAAAATCCTTCACCGACCATCCCATCGGTCCGGCGTATTTGCGTGCGACGGCGTAGAGCTGATCGTCGTCAAAGCACCGACTCGTAAGGAAGCGAATGATTTCGCGGTCGGAGAGCTTCCGCCCGCGGCCCTAGAACCCAGTCCGCGCGGCCTCGATAACTAATTCTGGCTCCGCAGAAAAGGCCCACCTGGTGAAGTCTTCGGGCCGCATGGGCGATTCTCCCAATGTGCGGGCGGAATCTCCAGGTGGAGCCATTACTGCCCCTAGACACACCCATACGCCAGCGGTGGAGCCTAAGCTCAGCAACGATAGTACCATGGCGCGTCTTGGCATCTTGCTGGCCTTCCTCCTCCTCTCCCCCCTCGCCTGCGGGCGGGGCGCCCTGGAGCTCTCCTCCCTGCGCAGCTCGGCCGGCCTGCCCATCCGCCACATCCAGGTGGACCCAGCCGCCGTCCGAAACCCCCAACTGCTGCCCGGCCGATCCCAGCTCGTGGCCACGGTGTGCGCGCGCCTGCGCACCCTGGGGGGGGGCTTCTCGTGCGGCGCGTCGGGGGGGGCCGGCGGCGGGTGGGCCATCCTGCTCCTGGACGTGAGCGGCTACGAGAGCGAGGACTACCTCTCGCGTCCCCTCATCTGTGTGGCGGGGCGGCTCACCCTGTGGGATGGGACCACGCGGGAGCTCCTCTGGAGCGGAGGCAAGGGGGTCGCCCCCTGGGGAGGGGTGTGCGCGCGGGAGGTTCGGCGGGTGGAGGAGGACCTGGGGGAGCGGGCCTGGGAGGAATTCTTGAGAACCGTCCTTCCAGCCCGTTAGAAAAGAAAGCCGCCGGAGGCCCCGGCGGCTTTCTTGGCTCTCAGAGAAGTGAGCCTATCGCGGCATGGCTGTCTGGGTCTGCCCCTCGCGGGCGGTGAGCTCCTCGAGCGCCCCGTCGATCCAGGAGGCCTCGGTCCAGGTGGACTTGTAGACAACGGTGCCCCCCTTGTCCACCACGAAGACCATGTTGGGCATCCCCCCGTAGGCCTTCACCGTGGCCTCGTCGAGGCCGTCCACGGCCACGGGCACGCGCATCTGGGTGATCTCCACGAGCTCCCGCGCGTAGCTCATCTTCTGCTCGTAGCTCGTGTGCTGCTTGTACTTCTTAAAGCTCCGCTCCTCGGGGTGAGGCTCCTTGGAGTAGACGACGACGAACTGGACGTCCTTCCCTTCCCACTTCCTCGAGAGCTCGTCCATGGGGGCAACCTGCCTCCGGAAGGGAGGTCAGGTGACCGCCCCGAACTCGACCACCAGGTGTTTCTTGCCCCGGAAGTCGGAGGTACGGAAGCGGCTGCCGTCCGTGCGCTCGAGCTCGAAATCGGGGCAGGGCTCTCCGGGCCGGAGCTTCTCGATGAACTGCTTCTTACGGAGCGCCCGGAAGCCCGAGAGCTGGCGCTTGAGCATCTTCCAAGGGTCGATGTAGAGCAGGCTCCAGAATCCGAACAATGGGCCCGGCGGCCGGTCCGGGTATTCCGCCCTCGGCAGCATCCTCATCCTCCTCCCTGGAAAAAACCTCGGCCTTCCTCCCCCGGAGTCTGCACACGTGCGGGCGGAGCCCGCAACTGAGCGTTCAGGCCAGCGCCGACCCCGCCGTCACGATTTCTTGGAGGTCTGCACCTGGAAGGTCGTCACGAGCCGTTGCAGGCTC
>JBHIBR010000046.1:0-9247 GCA_046759145.1 Nitrospinota bacterium
GGTCCCAAGGGTTCGGCTGTTCGCCGATTAAAGCGGTACGCGAGCTGGGTTTAGAACGTCGTGAGACAGTTCGGTCCCTATCTGTCGCGGGCGCAGGAGACTTGAGAGGAGCTGTCCCCAGTACGAGAGGACCGGGACGGACGGACCTCTAGTGTTCGAGTTGTGGCGCCAGCCGCAGCGCTCGGTAGCTATGTCCGGACGGGATAACCGCTGAAAGCATCTAAGCGGGAAGCCTCCCTCAAGATAAGGTCTCCCCGGACGCAAGTCCCTGAAGGCCCCTCGAAGACTACGAGGTAGATAGGCCGGAGGTGTAAGCGCGGCGACGCGTTGAGCTGACCGGTACTAATCGGCCGTGAGGCTTGACCCAATTGCTCTCATCCTCCGAAGATGAGGCTGGGGCGAGGCTCGCTGAGAGCGCTCCCTGTCACAGGCCCTCCCGCGCGCTGTTCGGTTGCAAGATTTCCCGGTGGCAATAGCGGCGGGGCCACACCCGTTCCCATCCCGAACACGGCCGTTAAGCCCGCCCGCGCCCATGGTACTGCCCGGTTGCCCGGGTGGGAGAGTAGGTCGCCGCCGGGAGCTCGGAGGAAAACCCCATCCGACCGACGGGTCGGATGGGGTTTTTTGCTGAAGCGGGTTGCAAGCCACCCCTCAGCGGGGCCATTCCCCGAACTCCGCCTCCTCGTAGCCTCTCGGGGGCTCGAAATCGGAGGCTGAAAAAGCTCGCTCCCTCACGGAGGTGACCTCCTGGACGTGCCTCCCCTCCTGCCCCGGGATCTGAACCTCCGAGCGGATGGGCACGCCCTTGAACTCGCGGAAGAGAGCCTGCTGGGCCTGGAGGATGGCGCCCACAGCCAGTGGCCCCCGCAGTCCCTCGGCCATCTTGCCCGTCATCTGCACGAGGGCTTCGGCGAGGGGGGCCAGGCGTTCCTCCCGGCTCACCCAGAAGGTGTGGGTCCTCCCCCCTTCCTCCACCACGACCTCCTCGGCGGCGAACCCGTGCAGGGTTTTCTTCCGTCCCGTGGGGCGCACGCGCACCTTCGCCTTCCCCTTCTCGGCAGGCTTAAGCGCGCGCCGCAGCCGCTCGAGGCGCCGCTTTAGTCGCGCCCTCCGCTCGGGGGGAGCAATCTTCAACATCTCCTCCATCCGCTCGAGCATCCCCCCCTCCTTGGCCATCTCGGCCGCCCGCTCTTGGAGCTTGCGCAGCTCGGCCCAGCTCTGCTCGAAGTAGGAACGCCTCCGGTGTTGGAGGACGTAGGTGAGCTCGCGGTCCGTGCGCACGATGACGGCGCGGCGTCCGCCCTGCCGCTCCCAGCGCGTCCCGTAGCGCGCATCCACCCAGAAGCGCGCCTCCCGGCTGCGGCCGCGGCGCTCCTCCCGGAGCTGAAGCTCCCAACCAGCCCACGCCCACGGGGCGAGGAGGAGCAAGAGGGCAACTGAACCCAGTAGAAGGGTGGCGCGTCGCATGGTGGCCTCCCGGATTGGGCGAGCGCGCAGGGTTCCCTCCCCCATAGCTCCCCGGGCGGCCGAAGTCAACGCCCCCTCCGGCGCGGGCGAAAAGGGGGAGAGGCCGTAGGGAGCGCGAGGGGAGATTGCTCGTGGGGAGAGCGCCTGTGCACAGCCGCCAGCAGCCAATTGACAAGAGCGGAAGCGAATCGCTAGAGTGTTTTTTTGCTGTTCGGGCCAGGAGCGAAGGATGACAGGACCATGTAGCTCGGCGGTGCTAAGGGAGCGGGGGGCGGGGACCCTCAGGGTACGCCGTCACTCTAGCCCTGGGGCTTTCAAGAAGCTCGAGGCGGAGTGGACGGACCTCCTCTCCCTCTGCCGGCCCGCTCATCCCTTCTACGCCCCTTTCTGGCACGCCCTCTGGTGGAAGCACTGCGGGCAGGGGGAAGGGGGGGAGTTGCTCCTCCTCGAGGTGCGGGAGTCCGGGGGCGGCCTCGCGGCGGTGGCGCCCCTTTGGGTGGACGGCGACGGTGTGGTGCGGTTCACCGGCGGGGAGGACCTGACCGACTATGCGGACCTGGTGGCCTCCCCGCAGCGGAACGCGGCCGCCTGGAGGGCGGTGCTCGATTTCCTGGCCGCCCCCGCCGCCCCCGCCTGGCGTTCGGTCGAGCTCCACGCCCTGCCCGAGGACTCCCCCACCCTCGCCGCCCTGGCCGGGGCAGTGGGGCCGTGGGCCGAGGCCTGGGAGAGGGGAGTGGAGGAGCGCTGTCCCGCCATCGCGCTGCCAGAGAGCTGGGAGGCCTACCTCGGGACGCTCAGCGGCAAGGCGCGCCACGAGCTGCGCCGCAAGGTGCGGCGCGCCAACTACGAGGCAGAGCTCCTCTTCCGCGAGGCGCAGGAGGAGACCCTCGAGGAGGACCTGGAGACCTTCTTCCGCCTCCACGCCCTGAGCCACGCCGAGAAGGAGCGCTTCTGGAACAGCTGCACGCGCGCCTTCTTCCGGGCGGCGGCCCGGGCGGCGCTCGAGCGCGGCTGGCTGCGCCTCACCTTCCTCCTGGCCGACGGAGAGCCCGTGGCGGCCAGCTTCGGTCTGGTGTACGGCGGTTGGTACTACCTCTATAATTCCGGGTTCGACCCCGCCCGCAAGGAGCTGAGCACGGGCCTGGTCCTCCTGGCCCACAACATCGAGGGGGCCATCGGGGCGGGCCTTGCGGAGTTCGATTTCCTCCGGGGGACGGAACCCTACAAGTACCGCTTCGGCGCATCCGACCGGACCACCTTCGCCCTCACCCTCCGCCGCGCCGGCCCCTAGGCGCGCCTCCGGAGGAGTCCCGTGCGACCGCGCACCCCGGAAGAGCCGACTCCCTTGAACCCCCCTAGCTTCCCGGGGCTCGGAAAGAGTCGGATTTCCGCTCCGGCCCGGTGGCCGGTGCCACCCGGCACCCGGGAAGGGCCGGTTCGCTCGAGACCCCCTTCCGACCGGGGCACCAACAGAGCGGGCTCCCCCGCTCCGCCCGGGTGCCGGCGGGCACCCCGGTGGCCGGTGCTGCGTGTCGCCATGCTCAGCATGCACACCTGCCCGCTCGCCAAGCTGGGGGGCGAGGTGACGGGCGGGATGAACGTCCACGTGCGGGAGCTGGCCCGGGCCCTGGGGCGGCTGGGAGTGGGGGTGGACGTCTTCACCCGCACCCAGGCGGAGCACTTGGCGCGGGAGGTCCCCTTCGGGGAGCTCGCCCGGGTGGTGCACATCGAGGCGGGCCCCCGGGCCCCGCGCCACAAAGACGACCTCTATCCCCTGGTGCCCCGCTTCGCCCGCGGGGTGCGCCATTTCGCCGACGCCCAGGGAGTACGCTACGACCTCGTCCACGCCCACTACTGGCTCTCGGGCCTGGCGGGAGCCGAGCTCGCCGAGGCGTGGGAGGTGCCCCTCCTCCTCCGCTTCCACACCCTGGCGAAGCTCAAGAACCTGGCGCTGGACGGACGGGAGGGGGGAGAGACGGCTCTTCGGGTCCTCCAGGAGAGGCAGCTCATGCGCCGGGCGGAGGGCCTCGAGGCGGCCACCCCCTCGGACCGGGCCCACATGGTGCTCCACTACGGGGCGCCCCCCGATATGGTGCGCCTCGTCCCTTGTGGGGTGGACCTGGAACTCTTCCGCCCCCTCCCCCGGGCGGCGGCCCGGGCGGAGTTGGGGCTGAGGGAAGGGAGGGTGGTGCTCTTCGTGGGCAGGGTGGAGCCCATCAAGGGTCTCGATGACCTGATCCGGGCGCTGGCCTCCTTGCGAGCGCAGCGGGAGAGCCTCCTCGAAGACCTGGTGGTGCTCGTGGTGGGGGGGAGGCTCACGGAGGAGAAGGGGGCGGGCGCCACGGCCGCCCAGTCCCCGGAGGCCTTCGCCCCGGGGCCTCAGCGCGCCGAGGTGGCGCGGCTGTGCGACCTCTCCCGTCAGCTCGGGGTGGAGGGCTGGGTCCGCTTCCTCGGGAGCCGCGACCAGGCCCTCCTCCCCCTCTACTACGCCGCGGCCGACCTCTGCGTCCTCCCCTCGCGCTACGAGAGCTTCGGGATGGTGGCCCTCGAGGCGGCCGCCTGCGGCCGACCGCTGGTCGCCTCTGCCGTGGGGGGGTTGAGCCACATCGTGAGACACGGCAAGACGGGCCTGCTCGTCCCGCCGGGGAGGCCCGAGGCGCTGGGGGTGGCCATGGGGAAGCTGCTGGAGGACGAACGGCTTCGGGCCGCCCTGGGGCGGGTGGCCTGGGAGCGGGCCCAGCGCTTCGGATGGGAACGCGCTGCCGAGCGCACCCTGCCGCTATATGAGGACCTTCTCGCCCAGCCCGCCTGGGGCAAGCTCGCCCGCCGGCGGCCGGCCGTGGGCGCCCTCTCGGCGGGCTCGCGCTAGGCGGGTTGGGCACCTCTTCGAGAGAGGTGGTACGGTGCGAGAAAGTCGGGTGGAGTTTCGGAGCATCCTGGTGGTGGTGGCTCACCCGGACGACGTGGAGCTGGGGGCCGGGGGTAGCGTCGCCAAGTGGTGCGCGGGCGGGGCCGCCGTGCGGCTGGTGGTGGCCACCAACGGGGACAAGGGGACGAAGGACTTGAGCCTCTCCCCCCACCGCCTGGCCGAGATGCGGGAGGCCGAGCAGCGGCGGGCGGCGGAGACCCTGGGTGTGCGGGAGGTCATCTTCCTGCGGCACCGGGACGGGGAACTGGAGGACACCGGCGTGTTCCGTCACCAGGTGGCCTTCCTCATCCGCCACTACAGGCCCGACACCCTCCTCACCCACGACCCGTTCCGCCGCGACTACTCCCACCCCGACCACCGGGCAGTTGGACACGGCGCCTTCAAGGCCATCATCAGCGCCCGCGACCACCACTTCTTGCCCGAACTCACCCACGTGGGCATCGGCCCCCATCACGTCTCCAACCTCCTCTACATGCAGTCCGAGCGACCCGATTTCTTCGTGGACATCCGCGACACCATCGACCGCAAGCTGGAAGCCGTGGGAGCCCACGAGAGCCAGGTCCACGAGCCGGAGCGGATGCGCGCCCGGGTGCTGGAGCGGGCGTCCGAGTGGGGGAGGCAGGGCGGACTGGAGCTGGCGGAGGGCTTCGCCCTGATCCAGATGCGCTAGCCCGGCCGCCGGGCCGGAGCGATAGATCCAGTTCTTCTGAGCCCCGGTAGGCGAGAGGGGCTCAGGGGAATGGGCTCCTCCGGCGTGCGCGGTCGCACCGGCCGCGCGGGAGGGGTCTCCAAGCGGCAAGCCGCTTGGGGCGCCCCGGGAGGGGTCCCCAAACGGCAGGCCGTTTGGGGGGTCCCAGGAGGGGAGCCCGTGCCCCCCCCGAGCCGTTTCAGCCTCGAGGAGGAGGTGGGTCAGTGCCTCCTCGGCGGGTTTGAGGGCAAGGGGCCCTCACGCTCCCTGCTCGAGCGCATCCGGGCGGGGCGGCTGGGGGGCGTGATCCTCTTCTCCCGCAACCTCGAGAGCGCCGAGCAGCTCCTCTCCCTCACCCTGACCCTCCAGGAGGCAGCGGCCGGGTCGCGCCCGACCGGGGCGCGCAGGCCCCTCCCCCTGCTGGTCGCCATCGACGAGGAGGGAGGGGCCGTCTCGCGCCTCTCGGCAGAGTTCACCCACTTCCCTCCGGCCGCCCTCTTCGGTCGGGCGGGGGAGGCCGCCTTCGCCCGGCAAGCGGCGGCAGCGACCGCCCGGGAGCTGCGGGCCGCAGGGGTGAACGTGAACCTGGCTCCCGTCCTGGACCTGGCGACGAACCCCGCCTGCACCGTCATCGGCGAGCGCTCCTACGGGGCGGACCCCGGGGCGGTCGCCCGGCTGGGTGTGGCTGCGGTGGCGGGGTTGCAGGCGGGGGGGGTGGCCTCGGTGGTCAAGCACTTCCCCGGCCACGGGGAGGCGGAGGTGGACCCCCACCGGGCGCTCCCGCGCGTGGGTACCCCCGCGCGGCTCCTCCGGGAACGGGAGCTCCTCCCCTTCCGGGAGGCCCTCGACCCCCGGCTCCCCGCCGGGGGGGCGGCGGGGGTGATGGTGGCCCACGCGGTGTATGAGGATCTCGACTCGGGCCGACCCGCGAGCCTCTCGGCGGCCATCATCGGGGACTGGCTCCGCCAGGAGCTGGGCTTCCGGGGGCTGGTGGTAACGGACGACCTGGAGATGGGGGCCATCGCCGACGCGGCCGAGGGGGCGCGCCTCGCCCTGACGGCCGGGGCGGATGTGGCCCTTCTGAGCGCCAGCGAGGAGAAACAGGAGGCCGCCTTCGAGACGCTCCTCGCCGCCGCCCGGAGCGGGGAGTTGCCGGCGGCGCGCCTCGATCGGGCGGCGCGCAAGGTGGCGGCCCTCAAGGCGCGCTACTGCGAGCCGCTGGAGCGGGCGCTGGCGACGCGCGAGGAGAAGCGGGCGGCCCTGGCCAAGGTGGTGGGCTGCGGGGAGCATCGGAGCCTCCGGGAGGCGGTGCTCCGGGCGGCGGGGGGCCACGCGGCCCCGGGCGGGGGGCCCCAAGCGGCAGGCCGCTTGGGGACCCCGGGCAGGGAGCCAGCTCCTCCGGGCTCCCCTGGGCAACCGGGGCTCTAACAGAGCGGGCTCCCCCGCTCCGCCCGGGTGCCGGCGGGCACCCCGGGGGCCGGGGAGGGCTGAGGCAAACGGGGAGGAGGGACATGGAGAGGAAGAAGCAAGCGGGCGCTGCCCCCTACCTGCCGCCGGAGCTGGAAGAGGACCTCTTGCGGCGGCTGGCCCGCATCGAAGGCCACGTGCGCGGCGTATCTCGTATGCTCGTGGCCCACGAGAGCTGCGACGACATCCTCATCCAGCTCTCGGCGGTGAAGCGGGCGCTGGCCCAGGTGACGCTAAGGCTTCTGGAGGGGCACATGGATAGCTGCGTGCGGGCCTGCGTGGAGGGAGGGGAGGGGCCGCGCGCGCTCCGGGAGCTCAAGAACGCCCTGGCCTCGGCGCTCAGGCACGGCTGAAAAAACCCCTTGACGCGTCGCGGGCACCTGGGATGGTTCGTGGCGGCATTCCTCCTTTGCCCCTGCCACCTGCCGATCTATGCCGCCCTCCTGGCTGGGACCGCCCTCGGCGCCGCCATCGCGGAGCGACCCCTCCTCGCGGCCCTCGCCCTGGCGGGCGCCTTCGCCGCCTGCCTGGCGCTGGGCTTCCGGGCGCGACGGAGGCTCCCTCACACGTGAAACCGCACCTGGATCACGTCCCCGTCCTGGACCGGGTAGTCCTTCCCCTCGAGGCGGAGCTGCCCCTTCTCCCGGGCGGCGGCGAGGCCGCCTAGGCGCAGCAGGTCCTCCCATCCTAGCACCTCCGCCCGGATGAACCCCCGCTCCAGGTCGGAGTGTACGGTGCCGGCCGCCCGCAGTGCGGTGGTGCCGCGCGGCACGGTCCAGGCGCGGAGCTCGCGCTCGTTGCCGGTGAAGAAGGTGATGAGGCCGAGCAGAGCGAGCGAGACTGCCACCACGCGCTCCCGGGCGGGGGTCTCGATGCCGTAGTCCTCCAGGAAGGCCGCCCGGTCCTCGAGGGAGAGCTCGGCGAGCTCCGCCTCGAGCTTGGCGCACAGGGTGAGAGAAGCCAGGCCCGGCTCCTCCGAGGGTATCCCGAGGGCGGATGCGGGCTCGGCGTAGGCGCCCGAGCGGAGCTGCTCCTCGTCCGCGTTCACGACGGCGAGGAGGGGCTTCGCGCTCAAGAAGCCGAACCCCTTGAGGCGGGGGGATTCCTCCTCGCTCAGGGAAAGCGCCCGCAGGGGCCTCTCCCCCTCGAGCTCCCCCCGCAACCGCTCCAGGAGGGCGAGCTCCTCCTTCTCCTCTGCCCGGCCCGTCTTGGGGATGGATTTGGCAAGACGCTCCGCCCGCCGCTCCACCACCGTCAGGTCGCGCAGGAGGAGTTCCAGGTGAGCGTCGGCGAGATCCCGCGCCGGGTCCACCGAGCCGCGCGGGTGGGGCACGGCGGGGTCCTCGAAGGCGCGAAGGACGAGCAGCAGCGCGTCCGCCGCCTGGAGCGCCGGGGGGATGGCGTCGGCCTCGGTGCGGCGGACCGCACGGTCGCGGCCGGCCGGCCCGGTGCCCAGGCCGGGCACGTAGGCATACTCCACCTGGGCGTAAGTGACCTTCTTGGGCCGGATGAGGGCCGCGAGCCGGTCCACGCGGGGGTCCGCCACCGGGACGGCGGCGAGCCGCGGGGCGTGAGGTCCAGGGGCTGCCTCCGCCCGCGCCCCCGTGAGGGCGCGGAAGAGGGTGCTCTTGCCGCTCGCGGGTAGGCCGACGATGCCGACCTTCATCGGTCACTCCACCGGCGCTATCCCCGACCGGGATGCGCGAGGCGAGGACGAGGGAGGTCCGCCCTCAGCGGGACCGGAGCGAGGAGGTCGGGTGCGCCGCCTCCACGAAGCGGCGCAGGATGCGGGCGGAGCTCTCTTCTTCGTCGAACAGGGCCTCGGGGTGCCACTGCACGCCCAGGAGGAATCTCGCCTCCCCCTCCCCCTCGATGGCCTCCACCACCCCGTCCTCGGCCCGGGCGCTCACCCGAAAGCCCCGGCCCACCCCCTTGACGGACTGGTGGTGGTAGCTGTTCACCCGCACGCGGGCCGCGCCCATGAGCTCGGCCAGGAAGGAGCCGCTCTCCACCTCCGCGCCGTGATAGGTGAAATCCGCCTCTCCCTCGGGTCGGTGGGGGAGGCTGCCGGCTATCTGGGAGGGGATGTCCTGGTAGAGGCTCCCCCCCGCCGCCACGTTCAGCACCTGGGTGCCGCCGCAGATGCCAAGCAGGGGGAGATCCCGCGCCATGGCCTCCCGCGCGAGGGCGAGCTCGAAGCGGCCGCGCTTGGGGTTCAAGGGCCCGCAGGCGGGCAGCACCTCCTCCCCGTAGAGGGAGGGCTCGAGGTCGTCGCCTGCGCCGGAGATGAGGAGCCCGTCCAGTGCGTCCAGCACCTCGGGCGCGGCCTCCAGGTCCTCCTGGGCGGGAACCAGGATGGGGAGACCACCCGCGCTTAGGACGGCGCGCACGTAGTCCCCCTTGAGGAAGTGGATCTCCTGCTTGCTCCGGCTCTCGGGGATGCCCCGAAGTTTCAGGTCGCAGGTGATGCCGATGCGGGGAGAGCCCATGGGCAGCTCTTCTCTCAGGGCGGCTCGCCCAGCAAGGAGCGGACGGCAGGGGGCAGGTAGATGCCCTCCAGGGGCCAAGCAGCCCCGGGCGGGGAACCCCAAGCGGCAGGCCGCTTGGGGGGTACCCCAGCGCGCGGGCGCGCTGGGGGCCCCTTGGGGACCCCGGGCGGGGGGCTGGCACCCCCTGCGCAAGCGCCGCGGAGATAG
>JBHIBR010000047.1:0-9014 GCA_046759145.1 Nitrospinota bacterium
CCTTGGCGAAGCGGCCGATGTCCGCCCCCGCCGAGAAGGCCTCCTCCCCGGCGCCGGTGAAGGTGATCGCCCGCACATCCTCGCGCGCCTCGAGCTCGCGGACGACGCGGGCGATCGAGTCCCACATGTCAAGGGAGATGGCGTTTCGCTGCTCGGGGCGGTTGATGGTGATGGTGGCGAGGGAGCCCTGAACGTTCACCAACAGGGCGTCTTCCATAGATTCCCTCTCTCGCTCTCGCGCGCCAAGGGAGCCCACTTTCCCTCGCACTCTACCCCAAGGGCGCGAAGGGGGGCAACGGTGCTACCGAGCACGCCGGGGGAGCCAGCTCTTTAGAGCCCCTCTCGCCTGCCGGGGCTCCAACAGAGGGGGGATTTCGCACCGGCCCGGTGGCCGGTGGCCTCGGGCACTCCGAGTGCGGCCGCGCACCCCGGGAGAAGCGGCGGGTCAACCCTATGGATTGGAGTCTCCTCGGAAAATCTCGAGCGGCTCGCCTGAAACGCTCAGGGATTCCGCAGCACCCGGTTGTCGCCCACGCGGAGGGTGACGCGCTGGGCGTCGAAGTACTCCAGCAGCGGGATGGCGTGCTTTCGGGTGATGCCGAGGAGGTCGCGGAACTGGGAGGCCGCGATCTCGCGGTGCTCGCGGAGGTAGCCCTCGAGCAGCGCCCGGGCCTCCCCCAGGGCGGAGCGGTGGTAGACGACGTTCTCCTTCACGCGCACCAGCGCCCTCTCGTCCACGAGGACCTGGAGGAGCTCCCGCTCCCGGGCGGTCCGCATACCGAGTTTTTCAAAAACCTCCTCGGGCGAGGGCGGCTGGAAGCGGGCGAGGCGGAACTCGGCCTCGAGCTTCTCCTTCAGTTCCCCAAGGCGCGGGTCCACCTGCACCTGGTGGGAGGCGAGGCGGACATTTCCCTCCTCCACCGCCACCTGGCCCGCTCGGGTGAGGTGATCGAGGACGGCCCCGAAGGCGCGCTCGGGTATTGCCACTGGCCCCCCCAGCCGGCCGCGGAGCTCCTCTCGGGGCATGCCCGGCCTGAGGGGGTTCGCCCGGTGGTAGTCGGTGAGGCTCGCGAGGACATTGTCCGCCAGCGCGTCGAACGCCTCTCGCCCAAGCGCCCTCCCGCTCTCCCGGTCCACCACCACCAGGGCGCCCCCGGCCACCGGGCCGGAGCGAGGGTGCCCGCTCCCTTCGAGCCCCGGTTGCGGAGGGGGGCTCTCAAGAGCGGGTTCCCGGGAGGGGCGCCGCCGCCCCCCCGCTAGCTCTTCCACCAGCGCCCGCACCGCGGCCGCCCCCAGGGGGAGCCTCCCCACCAGCTCTTCGGTCGCGAGGCCCGATGCGCCCGCCTCCTCCAGGTGGAGGAGGAGCCGGGTGCGGTCGTCCGCCCCATCCAGGCGGTTGAAGCGCTCCCGGACCTCGGGGCGGAAGGGGCGGTGCTTTCGGGGCAGCACATCCAGCACCTCCCCTCCTCCGATGGTCACCATGGGCGAGTAGCTGCGGAGCACGAAGCGGTCCCGGGGGAGGAGCGCCACGGGGGCCTCAAGGCGGAGCTGGGCGTAGCCGCTATCGCCCGGCTCGAGGGCGTCGCGCCCGATGAGGACAGCCCGAGCCATCACCTCGCAGGTGCCGGCGTGGAAGCGCACCCGGGCGCGGCTCTTCAGGGGGTGGGGGGCGTCCTCCAGGTGCTCCAGGGAGACGTCCAGCATGAAGGTGGGCTTGAGCGTCGCCGGGTGGCCGAGCACATCCCCCCGCGCCACGTCCGCCTTCTCCACCCCCTGGAGGTTGACCGCCGTGCGCATCCCCGCCCAGGCCCCCTCGGTGGCCGCCCCGTGGACCTGAAGGCCCCGCACCCTCGCCCCGCGCAGCGCGGGGTAGATGCACGCCCGCTCACCCACCTTCACCTGGCCCGAGAAAAGCGTCCCCGTCACCACCGCGCCGAAGCCCCGCATGGTGAACACCCGGTCCACAGGGAGGCGGAAGAGGCCCGCGTCGCTCTTGGGGACCACCGTCCGGGCGAGGGCGGAGAGAGTTTCGCGGAGCTCACCCAGCCCCTCGCCCGTCTTCGCCGAGACGGAGAGCACGGGTTTGCCCTCGAGGAAGGTCTCCCGGACGAGGTCCGCCACGTCTTCCTCCACGAGAGAGAGCCACTCGGGCTCCACCAGGTCCTTCTTGGTGAGGACCACCAGGCCCTCCTTCACCCCCAGCAGGCGGCAGATGGCGAGGTGCTCCCGCGTCTGGGGCATCACCCCCTCGTCCGCCGCCACCACCAGCATCACCAGGTCCACCCCGCCCGCACCGGCCAGCATGTTCTTCACAAACCGCTCGTGGCCGGGAACGTCCACCACGCCCGCCCGGACGCCGTCGCCGAGGTCCATCTGGGCGAAGCCGAGGTCGATGGTGATCCCCCGGGCCTTCTCTTCAGGCAGACGGTCGGTGTCGGTCCCCGTGAGGGCCTTGACGAGGACGGTCTTGCCGTGGTCGATGTGGCCCGCGGTGCCGAGGATGATGGGCTTCATTCGGTCCACCGAACGCCGGTCCACCGAACGGGCGCGCCGGTCCGACGAAGAACGGAGGGCCTCACTCTTCTCTGTCTCCGTGGCGGGCGAGGAAGTCGAGGACAGCCCGGTTGAACCCCTCGGGGTTCACCCGGTGGATGGAATGCCCTCCTCCCTCCATCACGAGGAGCTCCGCCCCCGGGATTTTTTGCGCGATCTCCCGGGAGAAGTGGGGGGGCGTGAGGATGTCGTCCTTTGCGACTAAGACCAGCGTCGGTGCGGCGATGCGGCCAAGCTCCTCCCTGCGGTCGAAGGCGAGCACCATCTGGAGCCGCAGGTCGGCCACCCGGGGCGGGGGGAAGGATTGCAACTGTCGGCGCTCCATCTCCTCCACCTCCCGGGCGTGGCCGTTCAGATACTCGGGCGGGTAGAGCCAGAGGGTGGAGGCCCGGATGTAGTCCTGCGCCCCCATGTGGCGGAGGATGCGCCGCCGCACCTCGAAGAGCCGCCGGAAGTGGAAGTCGGGCCCGGGCCAGGTGCTCACCAGCGCCAGGCTCCGGACGCGCTCCGGGCGGTCGAGGGCGAGGGCCATCCCCATGGCGCCCCCGGTCGAGGAGCCCACGATGTGGGCGCGGTCCACCCCCAGGTGGTCCATGAGCCCCGCCAGGTCTCCTGCCTGGAGCTCCACCGAGTAGGGGCTCTCGGGCTTCTCGCTCTGGCCCGTCCCCCGGTGGTCGTGGACCACCACCCGGTAGCGCTCTGCGAAGGCGGGGAGCTGCTTCTCCCAGGCCGAGGCCAGCCCGCTCAGGCCCGTGACGAGGAACACCCACTCTTGTGCCCCCTCGGGCCCGTGGACCTCGTAGTAGAGCTCGACCGTTCGGTGGACCGACTCACCCACCCGCGCTTTGGGCATCCGCCGCTCCTTCACCGTTCGGTGGACCGACGTTCGGTGGACCGAGGAGCTCCTCCGCCAGGCGGGCGAGGGAGCGGGCCAGGGGAGCAACCTCCTCCGGGCGCACCGTGCGCATGTCGAGGACCACCTGCTGCTCCTGGATGCGGGCCACCACCGGCGGCTCCAGGGCGCGAAGGCGCGCATCGAGGGCCGCCGCCGAGAGTCTTTCGGGTGCCAGCGTCACCGCCCGGGAGGGGAGCTTGGAGAGCGGGAGGGCTCCGCCCCCCACCTGGCTCTCCACGTGGGCCAGCCGCGCCCCCAGCGCCCTCCGGGCCTCGGGGCGAAGCCTCCGGAGGAGCGCCCGCGCCCGGCGGGAGACCGAGGAGAGGGGCTCGGTGAGGAGGGAAAGGGTGGGCACCTCCCGAAGGGCGGCCTCCGGCTCAAGATATGCCCGCAGCGTCGCCTCCAGGGCGGCGAGCGCCAGCTTGTCCGGCCGGAGCGCCCGGAAGAGGGGGTGGCGGGCCAGCCGCTCCACCAGCGCCCTCCGGCCCACCGCCACGCCGGCCTGGGGTCCGCCGAGGAGCTTGTCGCCCGAGAAGGTGACGATGTCCGCCCCCGCCGCGAGCACCTCCCCCACCGTGGGCTCTCCCGGGAGGCCGTGGGGGGCGAGGTCCACGAGGGAGCCGCTCCCGAGGTCCGCCATGAGGGGCAGCTCCCTTTCGCGGGCCAGTTGGGCGAGCTCGCCCAGGGGGACCTCGGCCGTAAAGCCGAGGATGCGGAAGTTGCTCGTGTGGACCTTGAGGAGGAGGGCCGCCTCGGGGGAGATGGCGGCCTCGTAGTCGCGCAGGTGGGTGCGGTTCGTCGTCCCCACCTCGATGAGCCTTGCTCCGCTCGCCCGCATGATGTCCGGGATGCGGAAGGACCCCCCGATCTCCACCAGCTCCCCCCGGGACACCACCACCTCCCGCCCCTCGGCGAGGGCCCGAAGCGCCAGGAACACCGCCCCAGCGTTGTTGTTGACGACGGTCGCCGCCTCCGCTCCCGTGAGCCGGCGCAGCAGCCTCGCCACCCCTTCGCCCCTGCCCCCCCGTCGGCCCGCCCGGAGGTCGTACTCCAGGTTGGTGTGGCGGGAGGCCGCCTCGAGGAGCGCCCGCTGCGCCTCCGCCGAGAGGAGGGAGCGGCCGAGGTTGGTGTGGACCACCACGCCCGTGGCGTTGATGAGGGGAACGAGGTAGGGCTTCCTCGCCGCGGCGAGCCTCTCGCGGGCCTCGGCAGCGATGAGGAGCACTGTTTCCTCCCGGGAGGGCACAGTGAGGGAACCGAGAGAAGCCTCATCCGCAGCGGCGAGGATGGCCTGGCGCCTCGCCTCGAGGCTCTCCCGGACCGCCTCGGCCAGGGAGCGCTCCGAGACGCCGTCCTCCCCGCCGGGGCCGGGGGCCCGCAGGCGGGCCAGCACCTCTTCTACCGAGGGGAGGCTCCGCAAGAGCTCGCTCCGGTCGGCCATATTTCAATCCTCTCGCTTCTATCGTTCCGAGCGCAGCGAAGAATCTGTTTCCCTTCGCTGTTTCCCCCCCGGGTCTGGCCATCCCGCAGGCCCGGGCCGGCAGGATGCCGGCGCTACGGGCAGCCGTCCGTAGCGCCGCCGTCTCGGCGGCCTTCCAAGACTCTTAATAGAGGGTTGACACACAAGCAGGAAAGCAAAATGAGTCATTACCCCCCTCTTTTGGCGGTTGACAGGGTCCTCGCCACAATACTATCCTAGCGCGCGGTTTGGCTTTCGGAAAGCCGGTTGCTCACCGTCTCCTTCCGCCCGGTTGTTCATTCCTATGGTTGCAGGGATCGAGGCGACCCTCGCCCCCGAGCGGGCACCCTACCGGGTGCAGCTCGACATCTTCGAGGGCCCCCTGGGGCTGCTCCTCCACCTGGTGAGGGAGAACGAGCTCGACATCTACGACATTCCCATCGCCCTCATCACCGAGCAGTACCTGCGCCACCTCGACCTGATGCGGAGCCTCAACCTGGAGGTCGCGGGCGAGTTCCTGGTCATGGCCGCCCATCTCACCTACCTGAAATCCCGCGCCCTCCTCCCCCAGGAGCCGGCCGCGGAGGAGGAAGGGGAGAGCTTCGAGGAGCTCAAGGCCGCTCTCCAGGAGCAGCTCATCGAGTACCAGCGCTTCCGGGCCCTCTCGAGTCGGCTGCGGGAGGCCGAGGGCTACCAATCTCTCCTCTACGGACGGCGGGAGGATGGGAACGAAGCCCTCGCCGCGGAGGAGGAGCCCCCAGGTGGGCTCTCCCTCTTCGACCTGGTGGGCGCCTTCGAGCGCGTGCTCCGGGAGGCGGGCGAGGGGGGGGTTCACCTGGTGGAGGTGGAGGAGCTGGAGGTGGCCGACCGGCAGGGCTTCATCCTGGAGCGGCTCGAGGGCTCGGGCCCCGAGGGGCTCCCCTTCGGACGGCTCTTCGCCTCGGGGGCCACGCCCCTGGAGTGGGCGGTCACCTTCCTCGCGCTCCTCCAGCTCATGTTTCGGCGTTTGGTGGTCGCCCTCCAGCGGGCGCCCTTCGGTGAGATCCTCATTCTCAAGGCGGTGACAGATGACTGACGAAGCTCTGGAAGTACCCTCGATCGGCCAGCCCGAAAAGGGAATGGTCCCCGGGGATGGTTTTCCGGGCGAACCTCCCATCCGCCTCGGGCGGGAGGAGGCGAAAGGGATCATCGAGAGCCTTCTCTTTGTCGCCCCCGGGCCGGTGCGCGTCCGGGAGCTTGCCATGGTCTTCCGCGGCGTAGAGGATGTGGATGCGAACCTCGTGCGCGAGCTTTTGGCCGAGCTCAGAGGGGAGTACGCCTCCCGCGCCCTCCAGCTCGTGGAGGTGGCCGAGGGCTACCGCCTGCTCACCCGGCCGCAGTACGCGCCCTGGGTGCGCCGCTTCCTCAAGGGAGAGCAGAAGGGGAAGCTCTCCCAGGCGGCCCTCGAGACGCTGGCCATCATCGCCTACAAGCAGCCCATCACCCGCCAGGAGGTCGAGGGGGTGCGCCGGGTGGACGTGAGCGGGGTGCTCAAGACGCTGCTTGAGCGCGAGCTGATCCGCATCCTGGGCCGCCGCGACGCCCCGGGAAGGCCGCTCGTGTACGGCACTACCCCCCGCTTCCTCGAGCGCTTCGGCCTCCGGAGCCTCGCCGACCTCCCCGCGCCGGAGGAGATGGGCGTGGCCCTCTCGCAAGCCGAGGGCGCCGACCTCCTGCCCGCCACCTCGCCCGGGGCCGACGGGGGTAGGAGGGGGGACGGGATCGGCGCAATGGTCGCTGAGGAGCTATCCCAAGAAGTCGTAGGGGAACCTCCCGCTCCACCCCGAGAGGGAGAGATGGGCTAAGGCCGGCTCGTCTCAACTGGCCGGTCAGGGTTGGTGCCAGAGCAAGAGAAACCCGCACCTAATTCTGGCAGTGTTCTAATTTCCTCGGGCCATTTCGCGGCCTACGGTGGGTCGTACTCATGCGGGCGAACAATTGTTCGACCAGAGGCGATGACTTTTTCAGGCAATAAATTCTTGCTTAAGTGATGCCGCTTTATCCTGCTCGCACTAGAGGCGGCGACTTGCAGGCCATGTGCCTGGTTCCATCTCCCGGGCGGCACCAAGAGATGGATCGGGACTTCAGGAGCAACGGAACGTGCCATCTCCACCGCCGGCGTAAGGTCTGAGTCGGCCGAAATCAAAAGGACCTTACCGAATGACCGCTGGAAAGCGTTCCTCATAAGATAAATGGCAATCTGCACATCAGTTTCTTTCTCCTCGTGTTCATCCCACTGATGACCACATTTTTGGCACCGCTTGGGCCTCACCTTGAAGGGAGACATTACGGCGGTGACGTCTCTGGACTGAAGGGCAGCCACATACTGCCGGTGGCGACGGTACGGCCCGGGCAGCCAAGTGGCATATGCAGAGAAATAAAAGACTTCCGCCAATTCCTCTTGGAACGGATTAACAAATTCAGATGCAACGCCACGAAGATCGACCCATTTGAGATGATTTTGACGAAGAGCGTGGATAGCGTGATAGATGTTAAACCCATCAACAAGGCAAGCTACGCGCCTCTTAGCCACTACCCCCCATCCCCCGCGAAAAAAGAAAAATCCCGGCGCCCGAAGGCAACCGGGTCCGCCGGGAGAGGCCGCTCAGCGACGTCACCGGCGGGAGGACCAAGTAAAATATAGCCCCTAGTTCCCTAATTGTCAACGGAAATTAATACCGCCGGAGAATATAAACGTTTGATTCTTAATGGATAGTCGTGGCATGGACGGTCGCTGTTCCTGGGTGGGCATGTCGGCTCCCCCTCAACCCATTCCGGCAGCTATCATAAGAGGGACGATTTTGGGGCCTCGCCCGGGAGGGGAGCCGTGCTCGTCCGCCTCCAGAAGATCATCGCCCAGGCGGGGGTCGCTTCCCGGCGAAGAGCCGAGCAGCTCATCCGGGAGGGGCGCGTCACGGTGAACGGCCGCCGGGTGCGCGAGCTGGGCGCTCAGGCCGACCCAGAGCGGGACCACATTCGGGTGGAGGGGAAGCTCCTCAAAAGGCCCGAGCCGTCCCTTTATTTCTTACTTCACAAGCCCCGCAACGTCCTCACCACCGTGCGGGATGAGGAGGAGAAGGGGCGGCCCACGGTAATGGATTTCCTGCGGGGCGTGCGGGGGCGGGTTTTCCCGGTGGGGAGGCTTGATTTTGACGCCGAGGGGCTGGTGCTCCTCACCAACGATGGTGCCCTCGCCCACGGCCTGATGCATCCCCGCTACGGGGTGCCCCGCCGCTACGAGGTGAAGGTCAAGGGCGTGCCCAACGTGGAGGCCCTCGCCCGGCTTGAGGCGGGCCGCTGGACCAGCCACCGGGCCGGAGCGAAAGAGCCAGTTTCTCTGAGCCCCCATGGCCAGGCGGGGCTAAAAAGAACCGGGGTTCCGGCAGCGGGCCCGCGCCCGCCCGGCCACCGGGCCGGAGCGAAAGAGCCGGTTTTTCTGAGCCCCCCTGGCCAGGCGGGGCCAAAAAGAACCGGGATTCCGGCAGCGGGCCCGCGCCCGCCCGGCCGCCGGGCCGGAGCGAAAGAGCCCGCTTTTCCTCGCGCCTCGCGCCCACGAGGGGCTCAGAAGAGCGCCGAAATCGCCCGGGGTGGCCCTGCCGCGCCCGCCGAGGTGGAGCTCGTTCGGGTGGCCAAAAAGAACGCCTGGCTTCGGGTGACGCTGCGGGAGGGGCGGACCCACCAGATCAAACGCATGTTCGGGGCGGTGGGCCACCCGGTGCTGAAGATCAAGCGCGTGGGCTTCGGACCCCTCTCCCTGCGCGGCATCCCGCCCGGCGGCTTCCGTCGCTTGACCGACCAGGAGGTGGAGGCCGTGCGGAGCCTCGTCCAGAGGCGGGCCGGGCGAGGAAAGGGGAGGTGAGGCCGCGGGCAGGCTCGGAAGGGCCGGTGTGCTATAATCGGCCCGTCCCCTGAGGGGCGAGGCCTCCTGCCCGGCCGGGGGCCACGCGGCCCCGGGCAAAATGCCGCTTCTTTTGAGCCCCCTCGGCAGGTGGGGCCCCAAGAGAGTTGGTGTTTTCGCACCGGCCCGGTGGCCGGGGGGCCGCGCGGCCCCGGGCGAAATGCCGGTTC
>JBHIBR010000048.1:0-8972 GCA_046759145.1 Nitrospinota bacterium
CGGTAGCCCAGCCCCTCCAGAGCCGGTGCGACCGCGCACCCCGGGAAACCAACTTCTCTTGTGCCCCCCACGCTTACCGGGGGCTCCAACAGAGCGGGGGATTCCCGGCCCGGCCCGATGGCCGGCACCGCCTCGAGCCCGCTCCGAACGAGGGCAGCCGTCTCCTCCAGAAGTCCCTCCTCCCACATGGCGCTGGCCCGCCGGTTGATGCGTCCGTAGAGGAGCTCCCGCGGCCAGGCGAGGCCGAGGTAGAGGGGCTCTTCGAAGGAGCACACCGGGCGCCGTCGCCGCACCTCCCGGAGGGGGAGCCCCCAGCGCCGCCTCAGTTCCAGGGCCCGGACGACTCGTTTGAGGTCACGGGGGTGGATGGCGGCCGCCGCCTCGGGGTCCTCGCGGGCGAGACGGGCGTGAACCGCCTCCCTCCCATCCCGCCGGGCGAGCTGCGAGAGCCCCTCGCGAAAGGCGGAGTCCACCCCCTCGTCCTCGAAGAGTCCCTCGGCGAGGGCGTGGACGTAGAGCCCGCTCCCCCCTGCTGCGACGGGAAGGTGGCCCCGGGCGTAGATGCCCTCGATGGCGCGCCGCGCCTCGCGCGCGAAGCGGGCCGCATTGTACGACTCGGAGGGGCTGAGGAAGTCCACCATGTGGTGGGGGACCCGGGCCCGGAGGGGGGCGGAGGGTTGGGCTGTGCCGACCGCCGTCCCCCGGTAGATCTGGCGGGAGTCGGCCCCCACCACCTCCCCGCCGAATCGCTCGGCGAGGGCGACGGCCAGGGCGCTTTTGCCCGAGGCGGTGGGGCCCAGGAGGATGACCAGGGGCCGGGGGTCGGCTCGGAGAGGGGGGGAGGGGGGGTGCGGCCGCCCTGGGTTCACACTTCCAGCTCGTCCAGGGCGCGCTCGAAGGCCGCCAGGTGCTCTTCGGTGAAGAGGACACAGGTGACCGTCTTCACGTGGCGCCCCGGCCCCTTCAGGTGGGCCGCCATGGCCCGCATCATGGCCCGGGCGGCTTCCTCGGGGGGAAAACCGCCCACCCCCGTCCCCAGGGCGGGGAAGGCGACGCTCTCCAGCGAGAGCTCCTCGGCGCGCAACAGGCTGTTGCGCGTGGCGGCCTCAATGAGAGGGGAATCGGTCCTGAGGTCCTGCCCCATGGCGGCCGCGTGGATGACGTAGCGGGCCTTGAGCGCTCCCGCGCCCGTCGCCACAGCCTCTCCGACGGGGATGGGGCCCTTGGCCACGGCCTCCCGCTCGATCTCCTTCCCGCCCTTGCGCCTGATGGCCCCCGCGACGCCCGCTCCCATCCAGAGCTGGTCGTTGGCTGCGTTGACCACGGCGTCGACCGCGCTCTCGGTGATATCGCCCCTCTCGAGGACGATGCGACCTTCGCTCACCTGCCGCTGGCGCATGGGCCGTCTCTCCGGGGAAAAGCCCCCCGCACGCGGCGCGGAGGGGAAGCGCCTCTGGAGCAGAGGGCTCAGAGGGGGGAGCCGGAGGGATCCTTCTCGTAGGGTGTGGAAACGGGCGCTCCCGCGGCCGGCTTGGGGACGTTGTCCGCCATCTCCCGCAGCTCCTTGCCCGCCTTGAAGAAGGGGACCTTTTTGGGCGGGATGTACACCGTGGACCCCGTGCGCGGGTTGCGGCCCTCCCGGGAGCCGCGCTGGCGCACGCGGAAGCTGCCGAAGCCGCGCAGCTCCACCTTGTCCCCCTCGCTGAGCGCCTGGACGATGCTGCCGAAGACGAGGTTCACGACGCGCTCGGTCTCTTTCTTGGTGAGGTGCATCTTCTCCGAGATTCTCTCCACCAGCTCGGCCTTCGTCATGAGCCCGCACCTCCTCCCCTGCGGCGGGCGCCGCCCCCGCGCGATCCCTCCTCCGCCCGGGGGTCCCCGAGCCTCGGCAGCGCCCTCAGTACTGCCACATATATTGGAGCCGGACGGCGGGCACCCGCAGGGTCCCGCCCCAGCGCAGCACCTCCCCCGGCAGCATGAGGCGGATAAGTCGCCCGAGGAGGCCGAGCTCGGGCCTCTCCTCCACCACAGTTGGCCTCCCCGGGATGTGAGCCAGGGCAGCCGCCGCCGCCACCGCCTCTTGCAGGTTCCCCAGCTCGTCCACCAGGCCCTCTCCCTTGGCCCGCTCGCCGGAGAGCACCCGGCCGTCGGCCACGCGGCGGACGCGCTCGCGGCTCATGCGCCGGCCGCGCATCACGGCGCGCACGAACTGCTCGTAGGCGTCGTCGATGAGCCCCTGCAGCACCCGGCGGTCCGCCTCCGTCAAGCGACGGAGGGGGGAGCCCGCGTCCTTGAGGGCGCCCGTCTTCAGCACGGTGACGCCCACCCCGACCTTCTTCATCAGCTCCTCGAAGTTGGAAAGCAAGATGACCACCCCGATGCTGCCCGTGATGGTTCCCGGATTGGCGTAGATCTTCTCCGCCCCCAGCGCCACGTAGTAGCCCCCCGAGGCGGCGACGCTGCCCAGGGACGCAACCACCGGGCGGCCCTCCGCGCGGAAATCTCTCAGCGCCTGGTAGATCTCCTGGGCCGGGCCCACCGCCCCTCCGGGGCTGTCCACCCGGACCACGAGGGCCTTGATGCTCCGGTCACGCCGGTAGCGCTCGAGGACCTCCACCACCGGACGCGAGTCGAAGATGGTGCCCTCAATCGTAAGCAGCGCCACCTTGGGCCGGCTCAGGAACGCGCGCCCGGCGGCCCACGAGAGGGAGAGGAGCACCGCCCCCGCCCCCAGCGCCGCACCGGCCAAGATCAGGGCCGCCCCCACACCCGCTGTCGGACGCCTCCGCATGCCTCGCCCCGCCTCTCAGTCCTCGGTCTTCTCCTCCCCGGGCCCTTCGCCCTCGGGGGGCTCGACCGCCTCCTCCTGTGCCTGGGTTTCCCGCTCGATGATGGGCTCCTCGCCCGTGGCCTCCACGTAAGCCCGGATGCTCAAGCCGAGCTTGCGGGCCTCGCGGTCGATCTTGATGACCTTCATATGGCAGAGATCGCCCACGCCCACCACGTCCTCGGGCTGGGCCACTTTGCCCAGGCTCAGCTCGGAGATGTGGATGAGGCCCTCCAGGTTGTCCTCAATGGCGGCGAAGGCGCCGAAGTTGGTCAGCTTCACGATGCGGCCCACCACGTCCTCGCCCACGCAATGGAGCTCGTCGATGCGGTCCCAGGGGTCCACCTGGAGCTGCTTGAGCCCGAGGGAGAGGCGCTCCTTCTTCACGTCCACATTCAGCACCACCGCCTCCACCTCGTCCCCCTTCCTGAGGACCTCCGAGGGGTGCTTAATCCGCTGGGTCCAGGACATGTCGGAGACGTGGATGAGGCCGTCGATGCCCTCCTCGAGGGCGACGAAGGCGCCAAAGTCGGTCAGGTTTCGCACCTTGCCCCGGACGCGGCTGCCGACCGAGTAGCGCTCCTCCACCACGCTCCAGGGGTTGGGCTCGACCTGCTTCATGCCCAGCGAGATCCGCCGCGCCCCCTTGTCCAGGTTGAGCACCGCCGCCTCGATGATGTCGCCGATGTTGACGACCTTCGAGGGGTGCCGAACCCGCCGGGTCCAGCTCATCTCGCTGACGTGGACGAGTCCCTCCACCCCCTGCTCGAGCTCCACGAAGGCGCCGTAGTCGGTGATGCTCACCACCCGGCCCTTCACGCGGCTGCCCACGGGGTACTTGATGTCGGCGTCCACCCAGGGGTCGGGGGTGATCTGCTTGTGACCCAGGGAGACCCGCTCCCGCTCCCGGTCATACTTGAGGACCACCACCTTGACCGTGTCCCCGATGGAGAACATCTCCGAGGGGTGGCCCACCCGGCCCCAGCTCATGTCGGTGATGTGGAGGAGGCCGTCGATGCCCCCCAAGTCCACGAAGGCGCCGTACTCGGTGAGGTTCTTCACCACCCCCACGCGCCGTTGTCCCTCCTCCAGGGCGGAGAGGGTGGTCCGCTTGAGCTCCTCGCGCTCCTCCTCCAGGAGGGCGCGGCGGGAGAGGACGATGTTGCCCCGCCTGCGGTTGAGTTTGATGATCTTGAGCTGGAAGCGCCGGCCGATGTATTGGTCGAGGTTGCGCACGGGCCGCAGGTCCACCTGGGAGCCCGGCAGGAAGGCTTTGAGGCCGATGTCCACCGTGAGGCCCCCCTTGATGCGGGCCACCACCTCCCCCTCGACCAGCTCGTTGTTCTCGTAGGCGCGGGTGATCTCGTCCCACACCTTGATGCGGTTGGCCTTCTCCTTGGAGAGGACCACCAGGCCGTCGCTGTCCTCGGCGGTCTCGAGGTAGACGTCCACCTCGTCGCCCACCTTGAGGTTGCGGCCCCCCTGGGGGAACTCCGCGAGGGAGACCGTCCCCTCGCTCTTGTAGCCCACATCGATGAGGGCGCTCTCCCCCGTGATCTCCACCACACGCCCCTTGAGGATCTCCCCCTCCTTGATGCTCTGGAGGGTCTCCGCGTAGAGCTCCTCCATCCCCTCCGCCGTCTGCTCCCCTCCCCGGGGAGCGGCCGGCCCGGCCGGAGCAGCTTTCTCAGAAGCGGTATCGGGCGAGCTTTCTGGATCGGTTACGGGAGATCCGGGACTTGTGGAGTTCTCTGACGACATGGGCGATCGGCACCCCCCATCACGACACCCCATCCCTTCGGGCGCCCGACGGCGCCCATCTTCCCTGCGCCCAGAGCTGAGCCAGCTTCACCTCCTTCAGCCCTTTGCCCCAAAACGCAATTCGAATTCTTTTAGCATGAACGCGATCACCTCGTCAACCGACATGCCACTCGTATCCAAGCGGATGGCATCGTGCGCCGGCCGAAGGGGAGCCACCTCCCGCTCCCGGTCGCGCAGGTCACGCGCGCGGAGCTTCTCCGCCAACGCCTCCTTCTCTTCCCCGCCCACTCCGAGCTCGGCGAGGCGGCGCGCGACGCGCACCTCGGGCTCGGCGTCCAGGAAGAACTTGAGGGGGGCTTCCGGGAAGACCACCGTGCCGATGTCGCGACCCTCCGCGACCACTCCGCCTCGCGCGCCCAGTTGGCGCTGGAGCCCGAGCAGGGCTTTCCGCACCCCGGGGTGGGCGGATACCACCGAGGCGGCTTCCCCCGCCTTCTCCCCCCTGAGCGCCCCGCTCACCTCGCGGCCGTCCACGAACACCTCCCCCCAGCCCCCCACTCGACGAAACTCCAGCCGCATCTCCCGGCAATGGGCCAGCGCGCGCTCCGGGTCGGCGGGGTCGTCGCCCCGGGAGAGCATCCGCCACGCCAGCGCCCGGTAGAGGGAGCCCGTGTCGATGTACTCGAAGCCCAGGCGCTCGGCAAGGCCGCGGGCCGCCGTGCTCTTCCCCACCCCCGCGGGGCCATCCACCGCGACGATGGGACGCCGCTCGCTCACCGCCCGCCCCGCGACCGGAGCCACTCGTCGCGAAGCCCCTTGGCCCGACCGAATGCCTCCTCGAGCGCCTCCGCCCGTCGGGCCTCCACCATCGCCCGGAATTTCTGCAGGGTGCCCCCGAACCGGTCGAGGGCTGCCAGGAGGGCGTCGCGGTTCTCGAGGCAGATGTCCCGCCACATGGCGGGGTCACTCGAGGCGATGCGGGTGAAGTCGCGGAAGCCGCCCGCCGCGAAGCGGAGCCCCTCGCCCTCCCCCACTGCCGCCACCAGGGCGTAGGCCACGAGGTGGGGCAGGTGGCTGATGTCGGCGAGAAGGTCGTCGTGGCGCTCGGGGGGGAGCTCCACCACCTTCGCGCCCACCCCCTCCCAGAGGGACGCCACGCGCGCGAGGGCCTCCCGGTCGGTGCGCTCGGTGGGGGTGAGGATGGTGAAATGGTCCTCGAATAGCTCCGCGAAAGAGGCCTCCACCCCCGCCCGCTCGGTTCCGGCGATGGGATGGCCGCCCACGAAGCGCACCCCGCCCAAGGGGAGCGACTCAACCGCGCGCACCAGGGGTGCCTTGACGCTCCCCACGTCGGTGAGGATGGCCCCGGGGGCGAGGTGCGGCAGGACCTCGGCGACAACGGGCGGGACGCTGCGCACGGGAGTGGCCGCTACCACCATGTCGGCGCCCTCGCAAGCCCGTCCCCGGTCGGCGTCGAATCGATCCACCACCCCGAGGGCGAGCGCCCGCTCCAGGGTCCCCAGGCTTCGGCCCGCGCCCACCACCTCCCCCACGAGCCCTCTCCCCTTGGCCGCCCGGGCGAGGGAGCCGCCGATGAGGCCGCAGCCGATGACGGTCATCCTCTGGAACAGGGGAGCCACCTCCTAGCCTCCCTCCCGGATGGCCTGGAGGGCTTCGATGAACCGGCGGTTCCCCTCCGGCAGCCCGATCGTCACCCGCACGTGGCGCGGCAGCCCATAGCCCCCCATGGGCCGGACGATCACGCCCCGCCGCAGGAGGGCCTCGAAGGTCGCCCTCCCGTCGCCCACCTCTACGAGGAGGAAGTTCCCCTCGGTCGGGACGAAGGGCACCTCCAGGGAGTCGAGGGCGCGGTAGAGGTATTCCTTCCCTTCCCGGTTGAGGCGGACGCTCCGCTCCACGTGCTCGACGTCCTCCAGGGCCGCCTCGGCGGCCACCAGGGCAAGGGCGTTGACGTTGAAGGGCTCCCGCACGCGGTTCAGGTAGCCGGCGACCTCGGGGTCCATGACGCCGTAGCCCACCCGAAGACCCGCGAGGCCGTAAGCTTTGGAGAAGGTCCGGGTGACGACGATGTTGCGGCGTTCCCGGAGGTAGGCCAGGGTGTCGGGGAAATCGGGCCGGCTCACATAGTGCCAGTAGGCCTCGTCGAAGACCACAAGCGCCCGCTCGGGAACCCGCGCCAGGAAGCGCTCCACCTCCTCCCGGCCCACGGCCGTCCCCGTGGGGTTATTGGGGTTGGCGACGAAGACGAGTTTGGTGCGCTCTGTGACCCTCTCCGCCATGGCCCCCAGGTCGTGGGTGAGCCCCCGCAGGGGGACTATCACCCGCCGGGCCCGGGAGAGCTGGGCCACGATGGAGAAAACCACGAAAGCGCACTCGGCGAGGACGACCTCGTCCCCGGGGTCGAGGAAGGCGTGCGCGAGGAGCTCCAGCACCTCGTTGGTGCCGTTTCCGAGCACGAAGTGCCCGCGAGAGAGGCCGTGATGGCGGGCGAGGGCGCCTTTGAGGTAGTAACCGCTCCCGTCCGGGTAACGGTGGACCCCGGACATAGCCCGCCGGACCGCCTCCATGGCCCGGGGGGAGGGGCCCAGGGGGTTCTCGTTGCTGGCGAGCTTGACCGCCCCCTCAATGCCGAGCTCCCGCTCCAGCTCCTCGACGGGCTTGCCGGGGTCGTAATAGATGATGTCGCCGACGGGCGCCGCCGTGCGCTCTCTCACCGCTGGCTCCTCGCGTAGGAGCCCAACACCTTGAGGAAAAGCGTCTCGGCGGCGAGCCTATCGAGCGCCGCCCGCACGGGGGGGTCCTCCCTGTGGCCCTCCAGGTCGATGAAGAAGACGTACTCCCAGGCCTTCCTCCGGGAGGGGCGGGACTCGATCTTGGTCAGGTTGATCCCCCCTTCCGCGAAGGGCGCGAGCATCTGGTGCAGGGCGCCCGGTCGGTCGGGAATGGCCACCAGGAGGGAGGTGCCCGAGCGCTCTCCTCGCGGGGGGGCCTCCCGGCCGATGACGAAGAAGCGGGTGAGGTTGTGGCCCTGGATGTCCACCTTCTCGGCCAGGGTCCGAAGCCCGTAGAGGTCGGCCGCCATCCCGCTCGCCAGGGCGGCCGCCCCCGCCTCCTCGGCCGCACGCCGCGCGGCCGCCGAAGTGCTCGCTTCCTCCCGGATGGGCACCCCCGGCAGGTGGCGCGAGAGCCACGGCCGGCACTGGGCGATGGCGTGGGGGTGGCTGTAGACGGCCCGGACGCGGGCGGGATCCTCTTCCCGGGAGAGGAGGTGGATGGCGATCTCGACCGAAACCTCCCCGCAGATGGTGAGCTCGGAGTCCACAAGGGCATCCAGGGTGAGGCTCACCGCCCCCTCGAGCGAGTTCTCGACCGGGACCACCCCGAAGCTGGCGCTCCCCCCCTCCACCGCCCGGAAGACCTCCGGGATGCCGCCAGCGGGGAGAAGCTGGGCGCCGTGGCCGAAGTGCCGGAGGGCCGCCTGGTGGGTGAAGCTCGCCTCGGGCCCGAGAAAGCTGACCTGGATGGGGAGGAGGAGGGCCCGGTCTCCCGAGCTGAGTTCCCGGAAGATGGCCTTCCCCACCTCGGCGGGGTAGCGGCCCTCGAGCCGCGCCGCGGCGGGGAGGGGGGGCCGGTGGAGCACCCCCTGGGCCGCGCCGGCGGGGAGGGAGAGGAGGAGCTCCGCCCGCCGCTCCAGAAGGGCGGCGAGCTCTGCGTCCAGCTCCGCGAGCCGCGCCTTCGCCTCCTCGGGTCGCACCCGATCCTCCTCCTTTGCGCCGAGCCCATCTTAGGCCATCCCCTTGAGAATGCAAGGCGCAGGGGCGCGGAGCACTTTCGCGCCTCGCTAACCTGTCACGGGAGGAAGGCTGAACTGTTTGGCGAGCTCTTCGGTCCGCTCGACATACTTGGGGACCCGCAAGGCCGTGAACAGGTCATAAGCCTCCTTGAGGTGGGTCGCAATTGCTTCCCGATTCCCCTGGGCGTGGGCAAGTGCCGCGAGGTCCAGGTGAGTGCGCCCCGTCTCGAACCTTGCGCGGATCGAGTCAAAGGCCTGGAGGGCGTCGTTGAGATGCCTCTCCGCCTCCCCAAGGGCACCCTGGGCCTGGGCGACTCGTCCCAGGACCTGATGGGACAATCCGATCCCAAACACATACTTGAGGTCCGTGGAGCTCGCCAGCGCCCGGCCCGCCACATCTCGAGCCTTGTCCATCTGGCCGTCCAGGAGATAGGCCTCGCCCAGCATTGCCCGAAACCGGGCGCGCAACTGCCGGGAGCGCACCCGGTCCGCCAGCTCGACGGCCTGCTCCAGCGTGGGGACCGCCCGGGCGACCTCTCCTGCTTCCGCATAAGCCTTGCCCAGGCACGC
>JBHIBR010000049.1:0-8948 GCA_046759145.1 Nitrospinota bacterium
ACGCCGTGGGACCGTCAGGCATTTGTGCTCCTCTACCAGCTTTTCCAGATGACGTTGACAGAGGTGGCTGTCGGCAAGGTCCCATTGATCACCATCGGGAAATAATGCGGAGAACGTGAGCTGGGAAGGCCGCGTCACAGGCGCTCGCCACCCCCCGCTATGCCGCCCTCCGAGCCCAGAAGAAGCGCGGGTCTTTCTGTTTTCCGTAGCCGAGCCAATCGTGGAGGCGGAGCAGGAAGCGATTGAAAAAGGGGAGGCGCTTTACCATCCACCGGGCGATGGTGTGGTGGATGCCCTTGCCCTTGTTGAAGGGGCAGGCCCGGACGCAGATGCCGCAGTTCGTGCCCAGGTAAGCGAAGTAGCCGCGGCACCTCTCGGCATTGAGGTACCATTTCAGCACCCCATGGTTATTGGACATGTTGGGACCTTCGGTCGTCCGGGGCCCTTCGGGGATGGCCTTCGCCGGGCAGGCCTCGGCACATCGGTTGCAAATCTCACAAAACCGGATGACCCCGATGTCCAGACTCTTCTTCTTCCCCCCGAGGGGCAGATCGGTGATCACCTTGCAAAAACGGACCCGGGGCCCGTATTTGGGCGTGATCACGAGCCCCATCCGCGAGGGCTGGCCCAGGCCCGCGTCCACGGCCAGGGGGACGTTCAGAGCCGTGTCGTTCAAGCAGGGAACGGCCCGGTAGCCCAGGGTCCTTATGAACTGGGCGAGAGAGCCCACCAGCATGCTCATCCGGGAATAGTTCCGGTGCGTCTCCGTCAGCATGACGGCCGTGGGGGCCGTCCTCATCATCTCATAGTCCATCGCAACGCCGAGGACGATGGCCTCGCGGCACCCCTCGGGGAGCTCCACGGGCGGGTTCAAACCCTCGCCCGGCAGGTAATGGTGGGAGTAAACCCACCTCTCGTCGAGCTCTGTGAACCCCACGAGGTCCGCCCCGTAGAAGCGGGCCACCTTCGTCACGGTCTCCCGCATCCGGGCCGGGTCTTGGACCTGGAACTTTCCCGCATCGGAAGGAAGGCTGCGGTCGGCCGGCGCGCGCAGGGGCTCCCAAGAGGTGAGGCCGGAGTTGGGACGGTTGATGCCGGTTCCCAGGGAAGAGACGACGGTCGTGCTCCCGGCATAGAGGGCGAAATCCAGCTGGTCGAAGCCCCTGTCCCCTTCCTGGATGTGTTTGCTGATGGCCCTGTTCACCCGCTCACCGTAGGAATTGAGGTGGGGGTCCCACTGGGAGCGCATGATGGTGTTGTTCTTCTGGTTGAACCGCTTGTAGCCCGGCAGGACTCGGTAGTTCTCGGCCATGGGGGGCCTCCTTGGATTGGCGCGCGAGGGCGACTTCTGGGCTTGCCCCTGAGGGAAAGCCCAGCTATTCATAAAATACAATAAATTCCGAAAATTTGAAAGGCCAACCATCTCGCCGCATTCGGGTTCTCTCCCCGATATGTGCCCTGATTTGAAACATCTTACTCGCGCGTGATTTATCGAATACCCACTGGCCTGTCTACGCTTGTGCTACTCTCCCGCCGGCCGCTCTGCCTCTTCCTCCTCATGCGTTTCATCGCTCTCATCTTCGGTCGGTTCCGCTGCCGAGACCCGCCTTGTTATCTTCTTTCGTTGTGGGAGCCGTATCCGAATATTATCCATCTCTACCGCAGACGCTTCATTCAAAAGCCGACGGACCCCCTGAATGATTTCCTCGAATCCAACGATCACGTCCATAGTTTTCCGCAAGTGCCGGCGCAAATGGCGGAGGGAAGGCTCAGACAGCATTGCAGAAAGCAGGTTTTTCGGTTCCAGCACTTTCCGGCGTCGCCATAAATCGTCAAGCCCACTGCTTCGCACGTTTCTGTAAGAGATTAGCTCAAACTTTTGGGCAAGCTCCGAGGGATCGTCTATCAGCAGATTCCACTGTTCCAGAAGGGTAGTTATTGGCGGTTGACCGAACTCGACGTGATAGACCCTCCATTCGCGTCCGTTAGTGAGTAAGATCCACTCGCATCCTGCATCTATCGCGTAGGAGGTGACCTGCTTCAGGTGCTTGAGGGCCAAATCAACTCCGACACGTTTCAGCTCGATCATGATCACGGGTTTGCCATCCGTGCCCTCTTCCAGCTTGACCGTAAAATCCACATGCTCTGTTTCCCCAGCCCCGCGAACAGCTTGTTCTCGGGAAAGGTGCTTGAAAGCATCGTATCCAAGGACCGTCTCAAAGATCCGCTCTACTCGTCGGCGCGTCTCAGCCTCATTTGCGTCGCTCCGCATGATTTGCTCAATCATGTTCCTGGCTTCTCTTATTGCCCGCCGCGTCTCTTTGTCGATGGCTTGCCTGGCCATAGCTCCCTCCTACTAGAAAATGCTCCAGATACCGCTGGAGGACCGTCCACCGGAGCTCAGCGGACTTCCCCTCTGGTACCCGTCAGCGCTCGCTCTTCGTAGTTTCCTCTGACAAGATGCGTTTGCCAATTATAGGATGGTGTCTCAATTCCTCGACAAGACAAACACACTGCTCACCGCCCCCGGTCCCCCCAGGGTGTGGCCGAGGGCGATGCGGGCGCCGGGGACCTGGCGCTTCCCAGAGCGGCCGAGGAGCTGGTCGGTGAGGTCGCAGAGGACGCGCGCGCCGGTCGCGCCGATGGGGTGGCCGCAGGATTTGAGGCCTCCGCTCGTGTTGACGGGCAGTTCCCCACCGAGCTTCGAGTGCCCCCCCGCGACAAAGGCTCCCCCTTCGCCCTGCTTCACGAAGCCGAGGTCCTCGTAGTTCACGATCTCGGTGATGGTGAAGCAGTCGTGGACCTCGGCCACGTCTATCTGCTCGCGGGGTTTCGTGATCCCCGCCCGGGCGTATGCCTGGCGGGCGGCCTCTCGGGTGGACTCAAAGCCCAGGAAGTCGAATTTCGGCGAAAACTGGGTGGTGATGTATCCCGCGGCACAGGAGAGCCCCACGCCCTGGATCACCACGTAGTCGCGCCGGAAGGAGGGAGCGAGATCCGCCCGCGTGAGGATGAGGGCGGCGGCCCCGTCCGTGGTGGGGCAGCAGTCGAGCAACCCCAGGGGCTCGCACACCCGGGGGGCCTTGAGCACCTGCTCCACTGTGACCTCGCGCCGGAAGTGGGCCTTGGGGTTCAGGGAGCCGTGGTAGTGGTTCTTGACGGCCACCTGGGCCAGGGTCTCGTTGGTGGCGCCGAATTCCCTGAAGTAGCGGGTTGCCAGGATGGCGAAGGCGCCCGGCGCGGTGCGTCCTTTGGCGTAGAAGGGATGGCCTTTCTCCACGTGGTGGGCCACGAGGCTCCCCCGGGGGGGGACCTCCCGCATCTTCTCGACACCCGCCGCGAGCACCACGTCGTACTCCCCCGCGGCTACGGCCAGGGCGGCCATCCGCACCGCCTCCATCCCCGTGGTGCAGTAGTTCGAAACCCGGCTCACGGGTTTGGGGTGGAGGTTCAAGGCCTTGGCCATGGAGGGTCCCCCGGAGCCGTCGAAGCCCCAGGCGTAGGGGAGGTAGGTCCCGAGCCATGCCGCCTCGATGGCCTCGTGGCTCACCCCCGCGTCCCCCATGGCGGCGAAGGCGGCCTCGACGAGCATGTCGCTGTAGCTCTGCTCGAAATTCTCCCCGAAGCGGGTGCTCCCTACCCCGATGATGGCCACGTTCCCGGCGATGCCCATGGGCAATCCCCCTAGAGTAAGGGCCTGAACTTCCAGAAATAATTATAGTATCCCTCCCCCCTGTGGAGGAGGCGGAAGCAGAGCTCGACGGGCATGTCGATGGCGACTTCTCCTGGCTCGCAATCAGTGAGCTGGCCGTAGAAGCGCCCCCCCCCCTCCAGGTCGGCCGTGGCCATCACCACGGGCGGGTCGGGGGAGGGCACCAGGTGGTCGGCCACGAAGGAGTAGACCTTTCCCCGCCGGGCGAGCTTGAAGTCGTCGAACTCGTCCCGCGCCGTACAGCCGCAGCACACCCGCTGGCGGGGGAACTGGATGAAGCCGCACCGGCGGCACCTCTGGGCGTAGAGCCGCAGGTTCCCCTTCGCCTCCTTCCACAGGATGGAGGGAGAGCTGAAGGGCTCCAGCACCTCGGTGGCCATGAGGCCCCGAAAGCGGAGGGACTTGCCGTAGTGGGAGAGGGGCCGCGCCCGCGCCAGGTGGGCGGCGACCCCCCGCCTGCCGCGCAGGGATACTACCAGCTCCGTGGCGCGGAAAAGCAGCGCCTCCGCCCCGCTCCCGTAGCCGACAGCCAGCAGGTGCTCGCCGGGCTCGGCCTCCTCGAGCGCTGCGGCGAGCTCCAGGAGAGGGGCAGCAGCGCCCGCATCGCCGATTCGCCCGAGCACAGGCTCCCTCGGGTAGCACGCCTCGGGGAAGCCGAGCTTCCGCGCGATGGATGCTCGCGTGCGGAGGTCAGGGGCATAAAAGAGCACCCTCCCGATGTCCTCCCGGGTCGCCCCGCAGCGCCCGAGCAGCCCTTCGGCAGCCTCGACGGTGAAGCGCTCGTAGCCGTAGGTCTGGATGAACCGCGCATCTGCCGCGCGGGGGAAAGGGTCGTCCGCGCGGCGCCACACGTCGGTAAATTCCTCGGTCACCGAGTAGCTCGCCTCGAGCTCGGCCGCGGCACCCTCCCGCCCGAGGAGGAAGGCAACCGCCCCATCCCCTGCCAGCATCTCCCCGGCCTCCCCCGCCCGGGCGGGTCTTAGCTCCGAGGCCACGACCGCCACCTCATCCGCGCTCCCCGCCTCGAGGGCGTCCGCCGCCGCCCGCAGCGCCGCTGTCCCCGCCCGGAGCGAGCCTCCGAACTCCGCCACCGCCACCTCGCGGCTGAGGTCCCCCACCTCGGCCAGGAGGGCCGCCCCCGATTTTTCCAGGTAGGGCGAGGTGGTGGAGGCGAAGTAGAGCGCCTCCACGCGGGCGGGGTCCCGGCCTTCCAGGCAGTTGAGGAGCGCGTCCGCTCCCATGGTGAGGGCGTCCTCGTCGTGGTTGGCGAAGGAGCGGCTGCCCCGCGCCCTTCCTCCCCACACCGCCGCCACCTGCTCGCCCGAGAGGCGGTAGCGGGGGATGTAGGCCCCCAGGCTCACGATGCCGGCCAATGTCCCCCTCTCCCCTCTTGCGCGTATCCCGGAAGAGTCCCGGCCCCGCGGGAAAGACGGGCCTCATCATAAGGAAGGCCGCAGGGCGCCGCAACCGAGGGGAGTTCTCGCCCCCTTGGGCGGGGGCTCGCTTATAATGGCCGCTGTTTTGAGCTCCCCCTCGGACGAGGTTCCGGGGGGGCCTGGCTCGGAAGAGAGGGGCGAGGGATAAGGAGGCAGATATGGATCCCCGGGGATTGGGCGCGGAGCGGCTTGCTGAGGTGCCCTTCTCGGGCATCCGGAAGGTGTTTGAGGCGGTCCGCCGCCTGGAGGCAGAGGGTCGCCGGGTGGTGCACTGGCAGATCGGCCGGCCCGACTTCGACACCCCTGCCCACATCAAGGCCGCCGCGGTCGCCGCCCTGGAGCGGGGGGAGGTCCACTACGCCCCCAATGCGGGGATCCCCCTCCTGCGGGAGGCCATCGCCCGCCGGCACGGGCTCGACACGGGGCGGGCGGCAGACCCGGCGACGCAGGTGATCGTCATGGCCGGGGCGAACGAGGGCGTGATGGTCTCCATGCTGGCGCTCGTGAACCCGGGCGATGAGGTGCTCGTCCCCACGCCCAACTGGCATCACTACCGGGCCTGTGTGCACCTCGCGGGCGGGGTCCCGGTCGAGGTCCCTCTCCGGGAGGAGGATGGCTTCGAGCTCAAGGCGGCCGAGGTGGGGGCGCGCCTGGGGCCCCGGACCCGGATGCTCGTCCTGGCCTCCCCCCACAACCCGACGGGCGCGGTGGTGGGGGAGGGAGATCTCGCCGCCATCGCCGAGCTCGCCCGCCGGGGAGACTTCCTCGTCCTCAGCGACGAGATCTACACCCGCATCACCTACGAGGGCGTCCGGGCGCGGAGCATCGCTTCCTTCCCGGGGATGGAGGAGCGCACCATCGTGGTGAACGGCTTCTCCAAGGCCTACTCTATGGACGGCTGGCGGTTGGGCTGGACGGTGGCTTCCCCCGCGATCACCTCCCACCTCCTCAAGGTGCGCCAGTACACCACGGTCTGTGTCAACACCTTCATCCAGCACGGCGCGGCGGCGGGGCTTGCGGGCGACCAGGCCTGCGTGGAGGAGATGGTGGCCGCCTTCGCCGCCCGGCGGAGGGTCATCCTGGATGGCCTCCGCTCGATCCCCGGCGTGAGCGCGGCCGAGCCCGGGGGCGCCTTCTACGTCTTCCCCAACGTAGCGTCCTTCGGCCGCAGCTCCCAGGAGATGGCCGACTACCTCCTGAACAAGCACGGGGTGGCCACCGTGGCGGGTTCGGCTTTCGGCTCGGGGGGAGAGGGGTATCTGCGGATCGCTTACTCCTGCTCCCTCGAAGAGTGCCGGGAGGGCGTGGGGCGGCTGCGGGGGGCGCTTGGGGCGAGCGGCGGGCGGCGCTAGGCCGAGGCCTCGCTAGGCTCGGGCCTCCTGGGGCGCGGGGAGGCCAGCCCGCACCTGCCGCTCGTCGATGGCGTAGCTCACCCCCCCTGCCGCCACCAGCACGAGCACCGCGATCAGGAAGGCCAGGTCGTAGCTCCCCAGCCGGTCGAAGATGTAGCCCCCGAGCCAGGAGCTGACCCCGGAGCCGATCTGGTGGCTCAGCGAGACGAGGCCGAAGAGCACCCCCAGGTTGCGGGGCCCGAAGAAGTCCCCCGTGAGGGAGGAGGTGAGGGGCACCGTCGCCACCCAGCTCAGGCCGACCACCATCCCGGAGAGATAGAGGGTGGGGAGGCTCGGGTAGAGGAGGAAGAGGAAGAAGCCGCTCCCGCGCACCAGGTAGGTGAGGGTGAGGGGGAGCTTGCGGCCGAAGCGGTCGGAGGCGCTCCCGGCGAGGAGCGTCCCCACGATGTTGAGCCCTCCGCCGAGGGCCATGGCGTAGGCAGCCTCCTGGGGGCTGAAACCCCGGTCGGTGGCGTACGGGATGAAGTGGACCCCCATCATGGTGACCGTGAAACCGCACGCGAAGAAGCTCCCCGCCAGCAGGAAGAAGGGCCTGGTCGTGAGGCAGCGCCCCCAGGGCAGCTCGTAGGGAGGGGGCCTCCGACGGAGCGCTGCCCCCCGCCCCGGGGGGCCCGGGGGGGAGGGGAGGCGGGCTGGTGGGTCGCGCAGGAGGAGGAAGGCGAGCGGGAGGCACACCACCAGGTAGAGGAGGCTCAACCCCGCGAAGGTCCACCGCCAACCCCAGCCCGCTATGGCCAGGCTGATGAGGGGGAAGAGGACCAGCTGTCCCGCCGAGGTTCCCGTCGTGGCGATGGCCATGGCCATGCCACGTCGCTCGGCGAACCATTTGGCCACCAGGGGGGTGAAGACCGCGAAGGCCGTGCCCCCCGAGCCGATGGCGAGGATCACCCCATAGAAGAGGTAGACCTCTCCCAGGGACCGCACCCGCGACATCAACCCCAGGGCCAGCACGGTGGCGATGCCCGCGAAGCTCACCACCCAGCGCGCCCCCCAGCGGTCGGCCGCCCGGCCTGCCACGGGCTGGAACACCCCGAAGAGGAGCAGGCTCAAGGAGATGGGCAGCGCCAGGGCCGCCCGGCTCCAGCCGAAATCGCTCAGGATGGGCTTGAAGAAGAGGCCCGCCGAGTTGCGAGCCCCCTGGCTCATGAAGATGATGAGGAAGCAGGCGGCTAGGACCACCCAGCCGAAATAAAGCCCCCGGGGAGAATCTCCGCCGCGCTTCGCCATGGTCCCTCCCCGCCGCACGAGCGGCCACTATAACCTGGGGCATCCCCCACGCCAACCGGCTTCGGTTTTTTCGGGGCCGGGCGCTTTGCGCCGCGCGGTCAATTTCTCTACAATAGCCATCCGTTCGGGAGAGTGCGAACGGCGTGGCGGGGACCCTCACAGGGAGCGCGCTCGATGGCGACGCGGGATGACTTTCTCCTCCAGGTGAACAACCTGAGAACCTACTTCTTCACCTCCGAGGGCCTGGTGCGGGCCGTGGACGGGGTGAGCTGGAACCTCCGCCGGGGGGAGACCCTCGGCATCGTGGGCGAGTCGGGCTGCGGCAAGACGGTGAGCGCCCTCTCCGTGCTGCGTCTCATCCCCGACCCGCCGGGGAAGGTGGTGGGGGGGGAGATCCTCTTCGAGGGAAGGGACCTCCTGAAGCTCTCCAGCGCGGAGATCCGCAAGGTGCGGGGAAACCGCATCTCGATGATCTTCCAGGAGCCCATGACGAGCCTGAACCCGGTGTTCACCATCGGCTACCAGATCGCCGAGGCCATCACGCTCCACCAGGGCCTCTCCAAGAAGGACGCCCTGGACAAGGCGGCCGACATGCTGGACCTGGTGGGGATCCCCCTACCGCGCCAACGGGTGAAGGAATATCCCCACCAGCTCTCCGGGGGCATGCGGCAGCGGGCCATGATCGCCATGGCGCTCTCGTGCAACCCGCAGATCCTCATCGCCGACGAGCCGACCACGGCCCTGGACGTAACCATCCAGGCCCAGATCCTGGACCTCATCCTGAAGCTCAAGGAGGAGCTCGGCACGGCCGTCATCCTCATCACCCACGCCCTGGGCGTGATCGCCGAGACCGCCCAGCGGGTGGTGGTCATGTACGCGGGCAAGGTGGTGGAGGAGGCGCCCGTGGAGGAGCTCTTCGAGAATCCCCGGCACCCTTACACGCAGGGGTTGCTGCGTTCCTTGCCCCGCGTGCGCAGGGGCACGGAGCCCCGCTCGCGGCTCAAGGAGATCCCGGGCATCGTCCCGAGCCTTCACAGCCTCCCCAGGGGGTGCAAGTTCAACCCCCGTTGCGACAAGGTGTTCGACCGCTGCTTCGAGGAGGAACCCCCCCTCATCCAGTTCAACCCCCGCCACACCACGCGCTGCTGGCTGGACGCTTAG
>JBHIBR010000050.1:0-8733 GCA_046759145.1 Nitrospinota bacterium
GGTGGAGCCCCTTGTCGAGGGCCCCCTGGAGGTGGGCGGGTAGGTGGCCGAAGGCCACCTTCGCCCCTGTTAGCAGAGCGAGGTTCACAAGCTCCCGGCAGGCCGCCTCCTCCCACAGTCCGGGCCCGCCGATGAGGTAAGCGGGCTTCTCCTTCAACAGCGCCTCCGCCGCCCGCCGCACCTGGGCCTCCTCCACGCCCGCGCGGGCCAGCAGAGAGGCCAGCCCCGCCCCCTCCAGAGCGCGCCGGTAGGCCTCCCCGCCCGGGCCCTCGGGCGCCGCCCCCGCATCGAAGGCGCACCGGGCCACCGCCCGCAGCAGGTGGGCCTCCGCCCCGGGCCGGTGGATCAGATGCTCCATGTGGCCGTAAACCCGAAGGTCCACCCGTCGGGTGTGGGCGGAGAGGAGCCTCGCGCCCGCCCTCGTGTAAGCCTTGCGGATGCGGAGGGCGAGAATGGGGAGCTCCTCGAAGGGGTCCGACCCCATCAGGAAGACGCAGCGGGCGGCGTCCAGACCCGCCAGGGGTGCCTCCCAGCCCGTCCGGCCGAAGGCGGCGAGCTGCGCTTCGCTCTGCGCCCGCTCCCGGGGGTGGATGCGGCAGTCCAGGTTGTTGCTCCCGAGGGCCCCGCGGAAGAGGCGTCCCAGGGCGTAGGCCGCCTCGTTGGTCGCCCGCGCCCCGCCGATGGCCCCCACCACCCGAGACCCCCCGGCGCGGAGGGCCTCCCGAAAGCCCCGGGCCACCCGCTCCAGGGCCTCCCGCCAGCTCACGGGGACCAGACGGTCCCCCTCCCGGAGCATGGGTTTTGCGAGGCGCGCCCCGCTCTCGGCGGCCGACCACCCGAAGCGGCCCACGTCGCAGATCCAGCAGTCGTTGACCGCCCCGTTCTCCCCTGCCGTCACGCGCTTGATGCGCCCCTCGCGGGTCCACACCCGGCTGCAGCAACCCACGCTGCAGAGGGTGCAGGGGTTGGGCGTCTCGCGCATCTCCCACACCCGCGCGCTGAAGCGGTACCTCTTGTCGGTGAGGGCGCCCACGGGGCAGATGTCGATGACGTTGCCCGAAACCACGCTGGCGAGGGGCCTCCCCTCGAAGGTCCCCACCTCGGTGCGGTCGCCGCGCCGGACGAAGCCGAACTCCCCCCCTCCGTCCACCTCCAGGCTGAAGCGGATGCACCGGCTGCAGTGGACGCAGCGGTTCATCTCGGGCTCGATGTAAGGGGAGATCGGCTTCTTCTCGTACACCCGCCGGGGCTCGCGGCTTCGGGTGCGGCCCTTGGCATACGTCATGGTCTGATCCTGGAGGGGGCACTCCCCCCCCTGGTCGCACACGGGGCAGTCCAGCGGGTGGTTGAAGAGGAGGAACTCGAACACCCCCTCCTGGGCCGCGGCCGCCCGGGGGCTGTGGCTCTTGACCACCATGCCCTCGCGCACAGGGGTGGAGCAGGCGGGCTGGAGCTTCGGCACCCCCTCCACCTCCACCAGACAGGCCCGGCACTGGGAGACGATGCTGAGCTCGGGGTGCCAGCAGAAGTGGGCGATGTGGACCCCGTGGCGCAGCGCCGCCGCCAGCACCACCTCGCCCTCGCGGGCCTCGATGGGTTTGCCGTCTATGGTGAGTGCCGGCATGGCCGCCTCTTAAGGGGTACCCCAGCGCGCAGGCGCGCTGGGGGCCCCTCTTAAGGGTAAGGGCTTCCGAGGGGGCACTGCCCCTCGCGGATGTGGGCCTCGTACTCCGCGCGGAACTTCTGCAGGCTGCTCCCCACCGCCATGGAGCAGGCGTCCGAGAGGACGCAGATGGTGTTGCCCTGCATGTTGGGGAGAAGTCCCGCTAGCGTGTCCAGGTCGTCGGGCCGCCCCCTGCCGTTTTCGATCCGCCGGAGGATCTGGCTCGCCCAGCCCGTGCCCTCCCGGCACACCGAGCACTGGCCGCAGCTCTCGTGCTCGAAGAAGCGGGCCACCTTGTAGGCCGCCTGCACCATGCAGGTGGTCTCATCCATGACGATGACGCCGCCCGAGCCCCCCATGCTCCCGGCGCGGGCGAGGGAGTCGAAGTCCATCCGCACGTCCGCCTCCTCGGCCGTGAGGAGGGGGGCCGAGACCCCGCCCGGGATGACCGCCTTGAGCTTCTTCCCCCCCCGGACGCCCCCGGCGTGCTCCTCGATCATCTCGCGGAGCGTAATGCCGAGGGGCAGCTCGTAGATGCCGGGCCGCTCCACATGGCCCGAGAGGCAGTACATGCGCGTCCCCGTGTTCTTCTCGTCGATCCCGATGCTGCGAAACCACTCGGGCCCCTTCAGCACGATGTCGGGGAGGCAACACAGGGTCTCCACGTTGTTGATGACGGTGGGCTTTCCATAGAGCCCCTTGACGGCGGGGAAGGGCGGCCTGGGGCGGGGCATGCCGCGCTTTCCCTCCAGGGATTCGAGCAGGCCCGTCTCCTCCCCGCAGATGTAGGAGCCCAACCCGCGGTAGGTGTGCACCTCAAGGGAGAAACCTGAGCCCAGGACGTCCTTCCCCAGGTAGCCCGCCTCGTAGGCCTCGGCGAGCGCCGCCTCCACCCGTCGCCAGGGCTCGGCGAACTCCCCCCGGATGTAGATGAAAGCCCGCTCGATGCCCACCGCGTAGGCGCAGATCAGCGTCCCCTCGATGAGAAGGTGGGGGTCATAGAGCATGAGGGCCCGGTCCTTGAAGGTGCCGGGCTCTCCCTCGTCGGCGTTCACGGCGAGGTAGCGGGGGGAGATGTCCCGGGGGACGAAGCTCCACTTGAGCCCCGCGGGGAAGCCCGCCCCACCCCGGCCCCGCAGCCCCGAGGTCTTCGCCCACTCCACCACCTCCTTCGGCTCCACCCGGCCGAGGATCCTCCGGATGGCCTGGTAGCCGCCGCCCTCCAGGTAGGCCCGGAGGGTATGGCTTTCGGGCTTTCCGAAATTCTTGGTGACGATCCTCTCGTGGACCAGGGCCATGGCCGCCCCCTAGCTCGCCGCCTCGGCCTTCGCCGGCGCGGCCGCCGGCTCAGCCGCGCGAGCCGCAGCCGGACGGGCGCTCTCCGCCTTTTCGAGCCCCTCGAGGAGGGCGTCCAGCTTCTCGGGCGTCACCCCCTCCCGGTAGTCTTCGTTGAGCTGGACCACGGGCGCCCCTCCGCACGCGCCGAGGCACTCCACACACTCCAGCGAGCAGAACCCGTCCGCCCGGGTCTCCCCCGGCCGCACCCCCAGGCGGGCCTCCAGGTGGCGCAAGATGCGGCCCGCCCCCAGGAGCGAACACGAGAGGTTCGTGCACACCTGGAAGTGGTGGCGCCCCAGGGGTCTGGTCTTGAGCATGCCGTAGAAAGAGGCGGTGGCCCACACCTCCATGGGGGAGAGCTCGAAGAGCTCGGCGAGGTACTCCATGACTTCCCGGGAGATGTGGCCGTTTTGCTCCTGGGCCATCTGGAGGGCGGGCAGGAGGGCCGAGCGGCGCACGGGGAAGATGCCCAAAAGCCGCTCCAGCTCTTTGCGGTTCTCCTCGCTGAACTCAAACGCCATGGGGCCTCCGGGAGGGCGCCCGCGGGGCCGCCCTCAGCGGTCAATCTCTCCCAGCACGATGTCGACGCTGCCGATGACGGCCACCAGGTCGGCGACGAGCCCGCCCACCACCATCTTCGGCAGCACCTGCAGGTTGGCGAAGGAGGGGGCGCGGACGCGCACCTTGTAGGGCTTGGTGCCCCCGTCGCTCACGATGTAGTAGCCCAGCTCTCCCCGTGGGGACTCGACGGGCAGGTACACCTCCCCCGCCGGGACCTGGTAGCCCTCGGTGAAGAGGAGGAAGTGGTGGATGAGGGCCTCCATGTCGAAGGCGAGCCGCTCCTTGGGCGGGGGCACCACCTTGGGCGCATCGGCCACCCAGGGCCCTTCGGGCATGCCGTCGAGGGCCTGCTGGGCGATGCGCGCGCTCTGGCGCATCTCCTCGATGCGACACAGGTAGCGGTCGTACGTGTCCCCGCCGCCCCGGACAGGGACCCGGAAGTCGAACTCCTGGTAACTGCTGTAGGGCTGCCGCTTGCGGAGGTCCCAGTCCACCCCGCTCGCCCGCAAGATGGGCCCCGTCACCCCGAAGGCCAGCGCGTCCTCCCTCGCCAGCACGCCCACGCCCTGCGTGCGCCGCATCCAGATGGGGTTCTCCGTGAGGAGCGTCTCGTAGTCCTCCACCCGCTGGGGGAACTCGCCGAGGAAGGCCCGCACGTCGCGCCCCAGCTCGGGGTAAGGGGGCCTCGCCAGGCCGCCCACGCGGAAGTGGCTGGTCATCATCCGCACCCCGCTGGCACGCTCGAAGATCTTCATGAGCTGCTCCCGCTCCCGGAAGCAGTAGAGGAAGACCGTGATGGCGCCGATGTCGAGGGCGTGGGTGCCCAGCCACACCAGGTGGCTCGCGATCCGGGTGAGCTCGGTCAGGAGCACCCGCACGTACTGCGCCTTGCGGGGGACCTCCAGGCTGAGAAGCCTCTCCACCGCCAGCACGAAGCCCAGGTTGTTGGACAGGGGGGCCAGGTAGTCCATCCGGTCGGTGAGGGTGAGGGCCTTGTTGTAGGTCTTGGCCTCCATGCTCTTCTCGATGCCCGTGTGGAGGTAGCCGATGACGGGCTTGCAGGCCACCACCGTCTCCCCCTCCAGCTCGAGCACCAGGCGCAAGACCCCGTGGGTGGAGGGGTGCTGGGGCCCCATGTTGAGCACCATGTGCTCGGTGCGGATGGGGCCGAGGAGGTCCGCCTCTTGCGCCACGCGCCTCTACCCCCCTTGCGATTCTTTGGGGTTGGGCCGGAAAGTGAAGGCCACTTCCTCGGCGCCCACGTCGAAGTCGCGCCGGTGGGGGTGGCCCACGAAGTCCTCGGGGAGGATCAGGGGCTCCAGGTTCGGGTGGCCCTCGAACCCGACCCCCACGAGCTCGTGGGTCTCCCGCTCGTGCCAGTTCGCCCCCGCCCACACCGGGATGAGGGTGGGGACCCGGGGGGGGTCCCCGCGGGCGGGGACCTTGAGGCGAAGGCGGCGGCTGCGGGAGATGCTCAGGAGCTCATAGACCACCTCGAAGCGGTGCGGCCGATCCAGCTCCAGGCAGTCCACCCCGCACACCGAGAGGAGCACCTCGTAGCCCAGTTCCTCCCGGCAGATGCGGGCCGCCTCGAGCAGAGACTCCGGGGCGAGGAGGAGGGCCACCTGGCCCCGGTGGGCCGCTGCGCCCCCGACTCCCGCTCCCAGGGCCGACCGCAGGCAGGCCACGTCCGGATCCTCGGGGGCCCCTTCGACCCGGGCGATGTCTTCCCTCTGCCCCTGTCCTTCCATATCCATGGCTATCCCCGCGCCGCGGGGCTCTTCGTGAAAATCCGAACAATCCCTGCCGCTAAAAAACCCCGGCGCGGCGGCGTCGGGGCATGCGCTCAGGCTTGCCGCAGCCCGGCACCGGCCCCGTCCCCGGGCCGGCGGGCGAAGCCCTCGCGCTGGATCTTCCGCTGGAGCTTCAGGATGCCCTCGATGAGCTGCTCCGGGCGGGGGGGACAGCCGGGGACGTAGACGTCCACCGGCACCACCTCATCCACACCCTGGACCAGGGCGTAGTTATTGAACACCCCGCCCGTGGAGGCGCAGGCCCCCATGGAGATGACCCACTTGGGCTCGGGCATCTGGTCGTAGATCTGCCGGAGCACAGGGGCCATCTTGCGGGAGACGCGGCCCGCCACGATCATCAGGTCTGCCTGCCGGGGCGAGGCGCGGAACACCTCGGCGCCGAAGCGGGCCAGGTCGTAGCGGCTGGCCGAGGTGGACATCATCTCGATGGCGCAGCACGCGAGCCCAAAGAGAGCGGGCCACAGGCTGTTCTTCCGCGCCCAGCTCACCGCGTCCTCGAGCTTGCCGAGGACCGCCGTGCCGGCGAGCCTCTCCTCTAGTCCCACTCCAGAGCCCCTCGTCGCCACTCATACGCCAAGCTCAGCGCCACCATCAGGAGGAACACCAGGATCGCCAGGAAGCCGTAGAGTTTCAGCTCCCGGGCCACCACCGCCCAGGGGACGAGGAAGATGGCCTCCACGTCGAACACGATGAAGGACATCGCCACCAGGAAGAACTTGACCGAGAAGCGGCCCCGGGCGCTCGTCTCGGGGATGATGCCGCACTCATAAGGCAGGAGTTTCTCGGCCGTAGGGCGCCTGCGACCGAAGTTCCAGGAGAGGAGGAGGATGGCGAGGGCGAAAACTCCCGCCAGCGCCATCATGATGAAGATGGGGATGTAATCTCCCATTCCCCCTCCCCCGGCCACTCGCAGGGGACACCCGCCCTCTGCGATTTCGGCCGCATCAGCGCACTTTAATCATCTTAGGAACCGCCCTCTTTCACTGTCAAGGCATTTCCCCCGGGGGGGGAGAGAGGGGGCCCTCTCCGCCGCCCCTAGCCGATCTCCAGCCGAACGCAACCCTCCTCGTCCCAGCGGAAGCGCCGGGGCTTGCGCGCCTCGACGGCCCCGCGATGCTCGAGGACGTAGGCGGCGATGAGCGGAAGGCCGATGGTCACATCCACATAGGCCGTGCCCAGCGCCCCCTCGTGCTCGTACTTCCCCCAGGAAACCGACTCCTTGAGGGTGCACCCCGAGAGGCCGCCCCATTTGGGGTCGTCGGTGGTGAGCTGGATGGCGTACTTGTGGGCGTGAATCGCGTGGCCCATGACCTCCAGCAGGGGCTGGGCCGACTGGATGTAGTTCTTGGGCACGCCCCCGCCCAGGTAGATGCCCCCCGTGGCGTGGGTGGCGAGATGGAGCCGGGCGAACTCCAGGTTGTCCCGGACCAGATCCAAGCGGAAGGAGCTCCCGGGGCGCTTCTGACCGTGGCGCGCGAGGGCCATGCCGAGGCCGCTGTCCACTATGGAGGGGGAAAAGAGGGGCTTGCCCAGCCGCGCCGCGGCCGCGACGAAGCACTCCTCATCCTCGAACGCCAGGCCGAGGCGCTCCAGGAACTCCCGCGAACTGTACGGGCGCTCCTCCAGGGCGGGGATGAACTCGTCCGCCAGGTCGTATGCGAGCTGGGCGAAGAGGTCATCGTCCACCAGGGTGTCGTATACCCGGTCCACGTCCATGATCTCGAGGTCGTAGTCGTCCGCCCCCGGCACATACCTGTAGTGCCGGTGGCCCCGGGCCTCGAAGATGTCGTGGTAGATGTTGGCGCCGGTGGAGACGACCACGTCCGCCAGGTTGTGGCGCAAGAGGTCGCAGATCACCCTGCGCATCCCCCCCGCGATGAGGGCGCCCGCCAGGCCCAGGTAGATGACCGCCTCGGGGTCCTCCACCATTTTCAGGAAGATGCGGGCGCACTCCCCCAGGTTGCGGCTCTGGAAGGAGCCCTCACCGAAGGCGTGGACCAGCTCCCCCACGGTGCGGGTGCGGCTGAGGTCTATGTGCTCGACGGGGCGGTGGAAGAGGCACTGCTTGCGGGTGCGCTTCATCTCGGCCTTGTAGGCCGCTCGCTCATCCGAACTCATCCCGGAACGGTGAACTCTCGGCATCCATAAACCCTCCCCGGGGCGGCGCTGAACCCGCCCCTAGCTTGAAGGACTCCACTCCCGGGGAACCCCAACGCGCAGGCGCGGTGGGCCTCCCGGATGACGTCAGCCGTGCCCTTTGTCATAGGCTGGTAGCCGTCGAGGTCTGAGAGAGCTACCCAGCGCGCCTCGCCGATGTCCCCCCCGGCTCGCAGCTCTCCCCCGGTCGGGCGGCAGGTGAAATCCACCAAGACGTAGTGATAACGGACCCGGCCCCACTCGTCGCGGTAGATGCGGTCGAGGACGGCGCAGCGCTCCACCACCTCGACACTGAGCCCCGTCTCCTCCCGCACCTCACGCCGGAGGGCCTCTTCGAGCCCCTCACCCAGCTCCACCACCCCGCCGGGGATGGACCATCTCCCCCGGCTCGGCTCCATCGCCCGGCGCACGAGGAGGACCCGATCGTCATCCACTATCACCGCCCCGACGCCCACAACGGGCTGCCGGGGATATTCACGGCCCATGGCCCCGCTCTCCCGACCAATCCCTCGCGCGCTGGGGCGCACACGTTTGAAGCGCATGGTATGAGGGGAGACTAGTATTGTCAATGAAACCGAGACCCTGGGCTGCGCCCGGAAGAAGTTGGAGCGCCGGCGTCTCGCCGGCTTTTTGCGCTGCCAGCCAGAGGCCGGCGCTACGGGGTAGGGGTCGGGGCGCGGGCATCTTCCCGGGATCGTTTGCCGCCGGGACGGCGGCGTTCCGACGGCTGGCCCCGTCCCTCCCGCCTTACTCCCACCTCTGCACGACTAGGTACCCCTCGCGGGGGACCTCCCCGCGGGCGGGGAGACCCTGGGCCTCTTTGAGCTTTTGGATGGTGTAGAGGTGGGCGAGGGCCTCCCAGTACATGTGCCGGAGGGTCCACTCCAGGTCATAGTGCCAGAGGTCGGGGTCCTTCTCATCCTGCCAGATGCCCCGCGGGTGGGCCCGGAGGGTGACCTGGCGGTGACGCTCATGCGCGGACTCCTGGCTTTGGCCGACCCGGTCTTCGAGCCCGATGCGGCGGGTGACGCTCTTGGCGCGGAGCGAACCCTCCGTCTCCCGCTCCACCACTTCCTGGACGAGGGCGAAGGAATCCCGCAAGGCATCGAGGATAGAGGCGAAGGTCGGGTAGCGCCCCGGGTTGAGCTGGCGGTCCGCCTCTCCCGTTCCATAGAGGGCCTCGGGGTTTTGGCGCAGGGA
>JBHIBR010000051.1:0-8605 GCA_046759145.1 Nitrospinota bacterium
CTGCTTCGGCCACGAGCTTCACGCACACCTTGGCCCGGGGGTTCACTTGCTTGAGGTCGTAGATGAGCTGGGCCAGATCCTCGATGCTGTAGATGTCGTGGTGGGGGGGCGGCGAGATGAGAGGAAGCCCCGGCACCGCCAGGCGCAGCTTGGCGATGTACGGGGAGACCTTGTGGCCCGGCAGCTGACCCCCCTCGCCCGGCTTGGAGCCCTGGGCCATCTTGATCTCCAGCTCCTCGGCGTTCACCAGGTACTCGGGCGTGACCCCGAAGCGGCCGGAGGCCACCTGCTTGATGCGGCTGTTGCGGTCGAACCGAGGCCTGCGCCCGCGGTAACGACGCGGGTCCTCGCCCCCCTCGCCCGTGTCGCTCTTGCCCCCGAGCCGGTTCATGGCGATGGCCAGGTTCTCGTGGGCCTCGGCCGAGAGGGCCCCGAGGGACATCCCCGCCGTGATGAAGCGCCGCGTGATGGCCTCGATGGGCTCCACCTCCTCCAAGGGGATAGGCTTCCCCTCCTTGTGACGGAGGAGGTCCCGGATGGTGAGGGGCTCGCGGTTGTTCACCAGGGCGGCGTAGTGCTTGTGGTCCTCGTAGCGGCCGGTCTTGGCCACCCGGTGGATGGCCTTCACCACGTCCGGGTTGAAGGCGTGGTACTCCCCCTCCCGGCGGCGGTAGCGGTAGTGCCCGCCTATGTCGAGCTTGCCATCTAGCAAAGCGTAAGCCCTGGCGTGGCGGGCCAGCACCTCCTCTGCCAGCTCCCGGAAGCCCGCCCCCCGCACTCGGGAGGCCGTCCCCGCGAAGCAGCGCTCCACCACCTCCTCGCCCAGGCCGATGACCTCGAAGATCTGAGCCCCGTGGTAACTGGTAATGGTGGAGATGCCCATCTTGGAGATGATCTTGAGGAGGCCCGCCTCGACGGACTTCCTGTAGCGCGCCACGGCGGCGGCCGGGTCCTTGTCCTGGACCGAGCGGTCGTGGGCCGCGAGATGCCTCACCAGGGAGATCGCCAGATAGGGGTTCACGGCCGAGGCCCCGAAGCCCACCAGCGCACCGAAGTGGTGCACCTCTCGGGCCTCGCCCGTCTCGGCGATGAGGCTCACACGCATCCGCTTCCCCTCGCGGATCAGGTGGTGCTGGACCGCCCCCACGGCCAGGAGCATGGGGATAGGTGCGCGGACCGCGTCCGTCCCCCGGTCGCTCAGGATGAGGATGCTCACCCCTTCGTCCACCGCCTCCGAGGCCCGCCGGCAGAGTTCCTCCAGCCCCGCCCGCAGGCCCTCGGGCCCCGCCGCCACCTCGAAGAGACACGGCAGGGTGCGGGAGCGGAAAGCGGGGTCGTCCAGCCGTCGGAGGGCCTCCAGCTCCTCGTCCAGGAGGAAGGGGCTCTCCAGCCGGATGAGCTTGGCGTGCTCGGGGGTGGACTCCAGAATGCTCCCGCGCGCCCCCAGGTAGGTGCAGAGGCTCATCACCAGCTGCTCGCGCAGGGGGTCGATGGGCGGGTTGGTCACCTGGGCGAAGAGCTGTTTGACGTAGGTGTAAACGAGCCGGGACTTTTTGGAGAGCACGCTCAGAGGGGTGTCGTCCCCCATGGAGCCCACGGGCTCCTTCCCCGTCTCCAGCATGGGCTTCAGGATGAAGGGAAAGTCCTCCACAGTGTAGCCGAAGACTTGCTGGAGGTTGAGGGGAGGCGCCTCCTGGGACTGGCCGGAGCTGGCCGAAGGGGGCAGGGCGGGCACCTGCCTGAGGGAGCGGTCGAGCCACTCCCCGTAGGGCCTCCTGCGGGCCACCTCGCGCTTGATATCCTCGTTGCGCAGGAGCACCCCCCGCTCGGTGTCCACCGCCACCATCTGGCCCGGCCCCAGGCGACCCTTTTCCACCACGCGGGCGTCATCGATCTCCACCACCCCCACCTCGGAGCCCAGGACCATGAGGCCGTCCTCGGTCACCTTGTAGCGGGCCGGGCGGAGCCCGTTGCGGTCGAGGGCGCCCCCCACGTAGCGGCCATCCGTGAAGGCAAGGGCCGCCGGGCCGTCCCACGGCTCGCTCAGGCACGCCCCGAACTCGTAGAAAGCCCGCAGGTCCTTGGGCATGAGGGGCATATTCTCCCACGCCTCGGGGACGAGGAGCATGAACGCCTCCAAGATGTCCCGGCCCGACATCACCAAGAGCTCGAGGGCGTTGTCGAGGCTCATGGAGTCGCTCCCGCCCGCCATCACCACGCGCTTGAGCTCCTCCGCCCGCTCCCCCCAGAGGTCGCTGCGCAGCTCCGCCTCCCGGGCCCGCATCCAGTTGCGGTTGCCCATGAGGGTGTTGATCTCGCCGTTGTGGGCGAGGAAGTGGAAGGGCTGGGCCAGCACCCAGGTGGGGAAGGTGTTGGTGCTGTAACGCTGGTGGAAGACGGCGAGGGCGGTCTCGAAGTCCGGATCGCTGAGGTCCCGGTAGAAGTGGGAGAGCTGGGTCGCCACCAGCAGCCCCTTGTACACCACCGTCCGGGAGGAGAGGGAGGGGATGTACAGCTCCTTGAGCCCTTCTTCGAGGGCGCGCCGCTCGACGGCCTTGCGGAGGAGGAAGAGTTCCCGCTCATAGGCCTCCCGGGAGAGGGCCGAGGGGCGCAGGAGGAGGAGCTGTTGGATGGAAGGCTGGGTTGCGGCGGCCTTCGCTCCAAGGGCCTCCGCATCGACAGGAACTTCCCGCCACCCCACCACTTGGAGGCCGCGGCTGCGGGCCAACCCCTCGCAAAGGACCTGGGCGCGCCCTCGGGCGGCCTGCTCCCGGGGCAGGAAGGCCATGGCGAGCCCCAGGTCCCGCGCGTCCTCCACCCGGACCCCTAGCCGCTCCGCCTCCCGGCGCAGGAGCCGCCCAGGGAGCTGCGTCAGGACGCCCGCCCCGTCGCCCGTCTTGGCGTCCGCGCTCACGGCCCCGCGGTGGACGACGTTGACGACCGACTCTATCGCGAGCTCGAGGATGCGGTGGCTGGCGTGGCCGCCGATGTCGGCCACGAAGCCCACCCCACACGCATCGTGCTCGAACTCCGGTCGGTAGAGGGTCCTGCGGTAGTCCATGCGTGTCACCTTGCCCTTGGCCACCGAGCGGCCCGGTGGCATCTCACACTTGCGAAAGCTCTTGCGCGCGCCGTTGGGGAGAGGGGCGCGCGCACCTCCCTGACTCGACAAACGATTGGAAATGCTAACCCAAGCGGCGGGGCGTGTAAACAAAAAAATTCAGAGAATCCCGTCCAGGATCCGGGGGACCTTGTCGTACCACCCGATGGGGATGATGTGCACCCCCTGAGTGAGTCCCCGGCAGCCCGCCACCAGCTCCCGGCAGATGGCCACGCTCTCGGCCACCCGGTCGCGGGCGCGCTCCATGCGCTCAATGAGGTGCTCGGGCACCCGGACGCCGGGGACCTTCGCGTTCAGGAAGCGGGCCATCTTGGCCGACTTGAGGGGGATGATGCCGCACAGCACCCGGGGGTGGACCTCCTCCACCATGGCCAGAAAGCGCTCGAAGGCCTTGAGGTCATGGGGGAGATGGGTCGGCGTCTCGGAGCGGACGTGAATCGCCGCATGCGCCGACCGCAGCGGGTACCCTCGCTCTAAGCCGGGACCTCCTTTCGCCAGTCCAGGCGATCGGCGATCCGGAGGAGGATGTCCGACTTGTTCAGGACGTAGATGTGGAAGTGCCGCACCCCCATGGACTCGAGCTCGCGGATCTGGGCGGCGGCCAGGTCGGCGGACTTCTCCTTGAAGGCCTTGGGGTCGCCGCGGTAGGGCTCGAGCGCCGAAACCACCCAGGCGGGCACCGAGGCCCCGCACCGCCCGGCGAAGCGCAGCAGTTGGTCGATGTCCCGCACGGGGAGGATGCCCGGGACGATGGGCACCTTCACCCCCCGGCGGAGGACCTCCTCCCGGAACCGCTCATAAAGGCTGTTCTCGAAGAAGAACTGTGTGATAGCGTAGTTCGCGCCGGCTTCCACCTTGGCGACGAAATGCTCCAGGTCCTCCGACCTTTCGGGGGTCTCCGGGTGCCCCTCGGGATGGCAGGCCACCCCAATCGAGGAGAAGCCGCCCACCTTCCGCAGCCAGCGCACCAGGTCGGCGGCGTAGTGAAAGCCCCCCGCGGTCGCCTCCTCGGGGGCCATCCCCGGGGGGAGATCACCCCGCAGGGCGAGGATGTTCCGCATCTCGTTCTTCTTGTAGATGCCCATGAGCTCGGCGAGCTCGGCCTCCCCCGAGCCGACGCAGGTCAGGTGTGCCACCACGCGGCCGGGATAGCGGGCCGCGAGCGCCAGGACAACGCGGAGGGTGCCGTCGCGGGTGGAGCCGCCCGCCCCGTAGGTCACCGAGGTGAAGGCCACCTCCATCCCCTCGTGGATGCGGCCCACCTCGCGCATGAGACGGGAGAACCCCTTCTCATCCTGGGGCGGGTACAGCTCGATGGAGGCGGTGACCTCGGGCGACCTGATTCGCTCGGCGACGTCCATTGGCCCGGATCCCATGTTCACCGGAGTTATGCCGCAACAACCTCCCCTTTTCAAGTTCGGGCCTACTTGCCCTCGCTCTGGATGTGCTTCTCGCAGAGGAAGGCCATCAAGTCTAGCGAAAGATACCCTCCGAGGCGCCTCCTACAGCCAAAACCGCGGCCAGAAAGCGGCGTTTTCCTTTTCCGGGCATGATGTGGGTATAGACCGCCCGGGTCTGGAAGAACGGGGCCCCCGACTCCAGCCGCCGCTGGCGGGCACTCTTCTCTTCCTCGGCCGCCGCCGCTTGCCTGGTGAGCCCTTCCATTGCACCCCCGGCCACTGCTGCACACAAACAAGGCCCCCGCCTGGGCGGGGGCCTCCCCGCGCCGCTGCCACCGCAAGCGCCTGCCCCGGGCGGGCTAGAGCTTCTCCACCGCCTCCATCAGCTTCTCGAAGTCGGGCTGGGTGGTGGGGGCAGGGGTGACCTCTTTGTAGACCACCCTCCCCTGTCTGTCAACGAGGAAGACCGCCCGATTGGAGAAGCCCTCCTCCCGCAGCACGCCGTACCTCTTGCAAGCCTCCTTCCCGAAGAAGTCGCTCAGGAGGGGGAACTGGATCCCGTACCTCTCCGCCCACCCCTCGTGGGCGAAGGAGCTGTCCACGCTGATGCCGATGACCTCGCAGTCCTTCTTCTGGAAGCGCTCGTAGTTCGCCTGGTAGGAGGGGAGCTGCTCGCTGCACACCGGGGAGAAGTCGAAGGGGTAGAAGGCGAGCAGCACGTTCTTCTTCCCTCTGTAGTCGCTGAGCTTCACCTTCTGGTCGCGCGTGCGCGGCAACTCGAAGTCGGGCGCCAGATCGCCCACCTTCACGGCCATCCTCTCACGCTCCTCCTCGCCGCGGGCAGGGGGAGGGTATCCTTCCCCCTGCCCCGGACGGATCGCCCCCCCGGGGGGCACTCACTCGATCTCGGCCTACTTGGCGTCCCTGAGCCGCTGGGCTACGTCGTCCCAGTTCACCACGTTCCACCAGGCGTTCACGTAGTCGGCCCGGCGGTTCTGGTACTTGAGGTAGTAGGCGTGCTCCCACACATCAATGCCCAGCAGCGGAATCAAACCCTCCGTGCGCGGGCTCGTCTGGTTCGGCATCGTCTTGAGCTCGACCTTGCCGGAACCCCGCTTCGTCGTCAGCCAGCACCAGCCGCTGCCCTGCACCCCCACGGCCGCCTTCGAGAACTGCTCCCTGAAGCTGGCGAAGCTGCCGAAGGCCGCGTTGATGGCAGCGGCGACCTCACCGCCGGGCTCGCCCCCGCCGCCCGGCTTCATGTTCTTCCAGAAGATGTTGTGGTTGTCGAAGCCGCCGCCGTTGAAGTTCACGGCGCCCCGGATATTGGCCGGCACGCTGTCCGGGGAGGACAACAGGTCTTCGATGCTCCTGGCGGCGAGGTCGGCCTTCCCCTCGAGGGCCGCATTCAGGTTGTTGATGTAGGTCTGATGATGCTTGGTGTGATGGATTTCCATCGTCTGGGCGTCGATGTGGGGCTCCAGGGCGTTATACGCATAGGGCAACTTGGGCAGCTGGTGGGGCATGGTTGATCCTCCCTCCCCACGCCGGGAAGACACCTCCGGCCCATATCCCCCCGCCTTCCTCCTGGAGGGCTTTCCAAACCTCCCCCCGGGGAGGGTGCGCCGCGGAGGCGCCCGCAAGACCCGACCCTTGCGAAATGCCGGGGGAGACTGGTTCCTTGCCCATCCTTATATCACCCCCTCCGGGGCACGTCAAACCGGAAATGGGCCGCGGGGCCATTGCGTTGACAGGGGGTGAACCCTCCCTTACCATGCCGCCCGCCAACTTCCGGTCGGTGAGGTTCGGCGTCTCATCGCCCGCAGCAGGGAATGGGCGTCGCCTTTTTCGGGCCGGGCGGCCCTCATCGAGCGGTGTGTCCGGTGGGAGGAACGCTCATGGGAGAGACCGGCAAGAAGGTCGTCGCCGAGTTCATCGGGACCTTCGCCCTGGTCTTCATCGGGGCGGGGGCCATCTGCACAAACGCGATGTTCAAAGGACAGGTGGGGCTCATCGGGGTTGCCTTCGCCCACGGGCTCGTGTTGGCGGTCATGATCAGCGCCCTGGGACACATCTCGGGGGGTCACATCAACCCGGCGGTCACGGCGGGCTTCCTGGTGACGGGGAAGATGCGGTGGGAGGAGTGCTGCTATTACGCCATCAGCCAGCTCTTGGGCGGCGTGGTGGCAGCCTTCTTCCTGCGGGCCATCTTCCCCCTGGCCTCCTGGCAGGAGGCCAAGCTGGGCGCCACCCTCCTGGGGTCCGGCGTGGGCCCCTGGACGGGCACCTTCGTCGAGCTCATCCTCACCTTCTTCCTGGTCACCGCCGTCTTCGGCACCGCCGTGGACCCGCGCCACCCGCCCATCGGGGGCTTCGGCATCGGCCTGGTGCTGACCTTCGACATCCTCATGGGAGGCCCCCTCACGGGCGCCTCGATGAATCCCGCCCGGAGCTTCGGCCCCGCCCTGGTGGGGGGTTACTGGGCGGCGCACTGGGTCTACTGGCTCGGGCCCCTCGTGGGAGGCATCCTGGCCGCCCTCGTCTACGAGAAGCTCTTCATGGGGAAGCGATAAGAAGACAGGGCCTCCGGGGCGAAAAGGGACCGCCCAGCTCCGCTCTCCGGCACCCTTGACAAAGGGGCGGTCGCACTGTTAGCTAGAAAGGGGTTGCACTGTCCTCCGCATAATCGTGTGGGGGCTCCCGCGGGCGTCGGAATTTCTGTGGCGCCGCAGCGCGAGCGGGGGTCTCGCTTCGATATTTTTCCGGTCCATGGGGCTGACCTCACACAGGCCGCAGGGCCTTTGTGGCGGATGGGCGCGCGGCCGAAAGCCCCCGGTGAGGAGGAGATGCCCATGACGCCCATCAAGGTTGCAGTGGCGGGGGTGGGGAACTGCTGCAGCTCGCTGCTCCAGGGGATCGAGCACTACCGCCATCATCCGAACACTGACCTGGGCCTTATGCACCGCACCCTCGGGGGTTACGGCCCCGAGGAGATCCAGTTCGTGGCCGCCTTCGACATCGACGCCCGCAAGGTGGGCCGACCGCTTAAGGAGGCGGCTTTCGCCCCCCCTAATTGCACCCGCACCATCTGGGAGGACCTGCCCGACTACGACGTGAGGGTGCAGATGGGCCCCGTGATGGACGGGGTGGCCCCCCATATGGCCCATTACCCGCCCGAGCGCTCGTTCCTGGTGGCGGAGGAACCTCCCTGCGATGTGTCGAAAGTCCTCCGGGAGAGCGAAGCGGAGATCCTCCTCAACTACCTCCCCGTCGGGTCGGAGGAGGTGAGCCGCTTCTACGCCCAGTGCTGCCTGGAGGCGGGGGTCTCTTTCATCAATTGCGTCCCCGTCTTCATCGCCTCGGACCCCGCGTGGGCGCGGCGTTTCGCCCAGGCGGGCGTGCCCGTGGTGGGCGACGACATCAAGTCGCAGCTGGGGGCCACCATCCTCCACCGCACCCTCGCCCAGCTCTTCGTGGACCGGGGGGTCAAGCTCCTGCGCACCTATCAGCTCAACACCGGCGGCAACACCGACTTCCTCAACATGCTCGAGCGCCAGCGGCTGGCCTCGAAGAAGGTGAGCAAGACGGAGGCGGTCCAGAGCGTGATGCCCGAGCCCCTCTCGCCCGAAGACATCCACATCGGGCCGAGCGACTACGTCCCCTGGCAGAAGGACAACAAGGTCTGCTTCCTTCGGATGGAAGGGGAGGGCTTTGGGGGGATCCCCCTCCAGGTCGAGCTGCGTCTCTCGGTGGAGGACTCGCCCAACTCGGGCGGGGTGGTGGTGGACGTCATCCGGCTCTGCCGCCTCGCCCGCGACCGGGGGGAGGCCGGCCCCCTTTACCCGGTGTGCGCCTACGCCATGAAGCATCCGCCCGTCCAGATGAGCGACGAGGAGGCCCGGCGGAAGGTCGAGGCCTACCTCGGCAGGGCCGCGCTGGGGGTGGAGAAGCCCAGGGCGCTCTGATGGAAGCCGTCATCCTGGCGGCCGGGGCGGGCAGCCGCCTCCACGGGGTCTCGGGTGGAAGGCCGAAGGTGCTCCTCCCCCTCCTCGGCGTCTCCCTCCTCCAGAGAAACCTCCTCGCC
>JBHIBR010000052.1:0-8592 GCA_046759145.1 Nitrospinota bacterium
GCCGGCGATGTCGGGGGCGCTCCCGTGGACGGGCTCGTAGATGCCGAAGCCCGCCCCGTTCAGGTTGGCCGAGGCGAGCATCCCGATGCTCCCGGTGAGCATGGCCGCGGCGTCGCTGAGGATGTCGCCGAAGAGGTTCCCCATCAGAAGCACGTCGAACTGGCGGGGGTCGCGGATGAGTTCCATGGCGGCGGTGTCCACGTACATGTGCCGCAGTTCGACCCCCGGGTAGTCGCGGGCCACCTCGCTCGCCACCCGCCGCCAGAGGATGGAGCACTGGAGGACGTTCTCCTTGTCCACCGAAGTCACCCTCCGGCGACGCTTGGCCGCGATCTCGAAGGCCAGCCGGACGACCCGGACCACTTCGGCGGTGGTGTAGGCCATGGTGTCAAAGGCCCGCTCTCCCCCCTCCCCGGGCTCCACCCCCCGCGGCTCGCCGAAGTAGATGCCGCCGGTCGCCTCCCGCACCACCAGGAGGTCCACCCCGCGCACCACTTCCGCCTTCAGGGAGCTCGCTCCCACCAGGGGCTCGAGCATCTTGGCCGGACGCAGGTTGGCAAAAAGCCCGAGCTCCCGCCGCAGCGAGAGGAGCCCTTGCTCCGGCCGCAGATGGCGGGGCAGCCCATCCCATCGGGGGCCGCCCACCGCGCCGAAGAGCCCCGCCGCGCTCCGCCGACAGAGGACGAGCGTCTCGGGGGGGAGGGGAGCACCGCGGCTCTCGTAGCCCGCCCCGCCGATGGGGGCCTCCTCGAAGGCGAGGTCGAGGCCGAAGCGCCGGTCGACCGCCTCGAGCACGCGCCGGGCCGCCCCCACCACCTCCGGGCCCACCCCGTCGCCCGGCAGGAGCGCGAGGGTGCGGCTCACGCCTTCTTCCCCCGCTGCATCACGTAGCTCATGAGGCCGCCCGCCCGCACCAGCTCCTGCATGAAGGCGGGGACGGGGGCCGCCTGGTAGGTCCCGCCCCGGGTCAGGTTCCGGATGGAGCCGGAGCCGAAATCCACCTCCAGCGAGTCGCCCGTCTCGGCCTTCCCGGCCGCCTCCGGGCACTCCAGGATGGGGAGCCCCATGTTGAAGGCGTTGCGGTAGAAGATGCGGGCGAAGCCCGCCGCGATGACGCAGCTCACCCCCGCCCCCTTGATGGCGATGGGGGCGTGCTCGCGGCTGGAGCCGCAGCCGAAGTTCTGCCCCGCCACGATGATGTCGCCCGGCTGCACCTTCTGGGCGAACTCGGTATCGAGGTCCTCCATGCAGTGCTCGGCCAGCTCCTTGGCGTCCCAGGTCATGAGATAGCGGGCGGGGATGATCACGTCGGTGTTGACGTCGTCTCCGTACTTCCAAACCTTTCCCCGGATGGGAGCCATGGGGGTCCTCCCTCCCTCTCCCTGTGGTCTCGCCTACGCCTCGCCGGCCACCTCCTCGGGGTGGGCCAGGCGGCCCTTCACGGCCGAGGCCGCAGCCACGGCCGGGCTCGCCAGGTAGATCTCGGCGCCACGGTGCCCCATGCGCCCGCGGAAGTTGCGGTTGCTGGTGGACACACAGCGCTCCCCCTCCCCCAGCACGCCCATGTGGTAGCCCATGCAGGGGCCGCAGCCGGGGGGCGTGATGACGGCCCCCGCCTCCACGAACACCTCCAGGAGGCCCTCCTGCAGGGCCTGCTTGTAGATGAGCTGGGTGGCCGGCGTGACGAGCAGTCGCACGTTGGGGTTCACCCGCTGGCCGCGGAGCACCTTGGCCGCCTCCCGCAGGTCGGTGATGTAGCCGTTGGTGCAGGTGCCGATGTAGGCTTGGTCGATGGCCACATCCGTGGCCTCGGTGACGGGGCGCGCGTTCGCGGGCTTGGCGGGGAAGGCCACCGTGGGCCCGATGTCCGCCCCGTCGAACTCAAACACCTTCGCGTAGCGGGCGTCGGGGTCGCTCCGGTAGAGGCGGGCCTCGCGCTGGGCCCTCCCCCGGTAGAACTCCAGGGTGATGTCGTCGGGGGGCACGATGCCGCACTTGGCCCCCGCCTCCACCGCCATGTTGCACATGGAGACGCGGTCGTAGATGGGGAGCCGCTCGATGAGCTCCCCGGTGAACTCCATGGCGCCGTAGTGGGCTCCGTCCACCCCGATCTGGCCGATGGTGTAGAGGATGATGTCCTTGCCCGACACCCAGGGGCGGCGCCCGCCCCGGTAGAGGAACTTGAAGCTGGGGGGCACCCGGAACCAGAGCTCCCCCGTGATCCAGGCCGCCGCCAGGTCGGTGCTCCCCACGCCCGTGCCCAGCGCCCCGAAGGCCCCGTAGGTGCAGCTGTGAGAGTCCCCGCCGATGGCGAGGTCTCCGGGGACCACGATGCCCCTCTCGGGGAGGAGGCTGTGCTCGATGCCCCCCTCCGCCCCCTCGTAGAGGTGGCGGATACCCTGCTCCTTGGCGAACTCCCGACACAGCTTGCCGTTCTCGGCGCTCTGGATGTCCTTGTTCGGGGTGCCGTGGTCGAGGACGATGACCGCCTTGTGGGGGTCAGAGACCCGGCTGGCACCCGCCTGGCGCATGATGGAGATGGAGAGGGGGACAGTGATGTCGTTCCCCATCATCACATCCATCCGGGCCGAGACGAGCTGGTCTGGCTGGACCTCGTCCAAGCCCGCGTGGTCGGCGAAGATCTTCTCGGCGATGGTCATGCCCACGGTCTTCCCGCTCCTTTGCCCGCCCCCTCCGGGGTCAGGGCTTGATGCAGGGCGGCGACGAAGTCCCCCGCCGCCCGCAACTTCCGCTCTTCTTCCTCGGCCGCATCCATGCAGTCGATGAGGGCGCTGCCCACGATGACCCCGTCGGCGAGGGAGGCGACGGCGGCCGCCTGCGCGGGGCCCTTGATGCCGAAGCCCGCGAGCACGGGACGGCGCTTGATGGCGTTGATGCGGCGGAGGGCCTCCGCCAGGTCGGAGGCCAGGGCCCCCCGCGCCCCGGTGACCCCCATGTGGGCCACATAGTAGATGAACCCCCTGCCCTTCTCGTTCACGAGCGCCATCCGCGGCGGGGTGCTCGTGGGGGCCAGCATGAAGATGACGTCCAGCGGGGTGTCCTCAGCCGCCCGGAGCAACCCGCCCGCCTCCTCGGGCGGGAGGTCGGGGACGATGAGGCCGTCTGCCCCCGCTGCGGCCGCCTCCCGCACGAAGCGCTCCTCGCCCCGGGCGAAGATGGGATTGTAGTAAGTCATGAGGATGAGGGGTATCTCCACCTCCCCCCGCACCTCGCTCACCAGGGAGAGGACCTTCCCCAGCGTTGCCCCCGCCCGCAGGGCCCGCACCGAGGCCCCCTGGATGGTGGGCCCATCCGCCAGGGGGTCGCTGAAGGGGACCCCCACCTCCACCCCGTGGGCGCCCCGCGCCGCCAACTCCCGGATGAGCCGCCGGGTGAAGGGAAGGTCCGGGTCGCCCGCAGTGATGTAAGGGAAGAGGGCCTTTTCGCCCCGATCGGTGAGGGCCTCAAGGCACGCCCCGATGCGGCCCATCAGCGCCCATCCCCGCCGAGCACCCGGGCGACCTGCTCCACGTCCTTGTCCCCCCGCCCCGAGAGGCAGAGCAACACCCGCGCCCCCTCCCCGAGCTCCCGGGCAAGTGCCGGGAGGTAGGCCACGGCGTGGGCGCACTCGAGGGCGGAGATGATCCCCTCTTCCCGCGCCAGGAGCTGGAAGCCCTCCAGGGCCTCTCGGTCCGTCACCGCCACGTAGCGGGCGCGGCCCGTCTCTTTGTAGAAACTGTGCTCGGGGCCCACGCCCGGGTAGTCGAGGCCCGCCGAGAGGGAGTGGGCGGGGATGATCTGTCCGTCCTCGTCGTAGAGGAGGTAGCTCTTGGAGCCGTGGAGCACCCCCACCCGGCCCGCCACGAGGGAAGCCCCGTGCTCGCCCGTCTCGAGGCCCCGACCCCCCGCTTCCACCCCCACGAGCCTCACCTCCCGGTCCGCGTAGAAGGGGTGGAAGAGGCCGATGGCGTTGCTCCCCCCTCCCACGCAGGCGAGGCAGGCATCGGGGAGGCAGCCCTCCCGCTCGAGGAGCTGCTCGCGGGCCTCGCGCCCGATGACGGATTGAAAATCCCGGATCATGGTGGGATACGGGTGGGGCCCCACCACCGAGCCGATGATGTAGTGGGTGGTCTGGACCGAAGCGGTCCAGTCCCGCAGGGTTTCGTTGGTCGCATCCTTGAGGGTGCGGCTCCCGGAGTGCACCGGCGTCACCTCGGCCCCCAGCAGGCGCATCCGGAAGACGTTGAGGGCCTGGCGCCGCATGTCCTCCTCGCCCATGTAGACCTCGCACTCCATCCCGAAAAGCGCCGCCGCCGTGGCCGTGGCGACCCCGTACTGGCCCGCCCCCGTCTCGGCGATGAGGCGCCGCTTTCGCAGGCGCCGCGCGAGCAAGGCCTGGGCGACGGTGTTGTTGATCTTGTGGGCACCCGTGTGGCACAGGTCCTCGCGCTTGAGGTAGACCTTGAGGCCTCCCACCGCGGCGGAGAGCTTCTCGGCGAGGTAGAGGGGGGTGGGGCGGCCCGCGTAGTGGCGCAGGTAGTAGTCGAGCTCGCGGGCGAAGGCGGGATCAGCCTTCGCCTCCCCGTAGGCCGCTTCGAGCTCTTCGAGGGCAGGCATGAGCGTCTCGGGGACGAACTGCCCCCCGAAGGGGCCGAAATGCCCCGGGGCAGAGACCGCCTGGCTCGCCTCTGCCATCACTCCCACCCCTTGGCCCGCGCGATGAAGGCGCGCACCCGCTCGGGGTCCTTGACCCCCGTCTTCACCTCCACACCGCTGCTCACGTCCACGGCGTAGGGCCGCGCGACGCTCACCGCCTCGGCCACGTTCTCGGGCGTGAGGCCGCCCGCCAGGACGAAGGGGCGCCTCTCGCCCACCTCCCGGGCGAGGGCCCAGGCGAAGGGCCTCCCCGTCCCCCCCAACTCATCCTCCCTGTAGGCGTCGAGGAGGGGGGTGACGTCGGGGTAATCGGCAACCGCCTTCAGGCTCCCCCTCTCCCGCACCCGGAAGGCCTTGAGGACGCGGAAGCCAGAGGCGCGGAGGCGGCGACACTCCTCCGGGCTCTCGGAGCCGTGGAGCTGGACCGCGTCGAGCCCCAGGCGGCGGGCCACCTCCTCCACCCAGGCGGGGTCGGCACCGGCGAACACGCCCACCCGCACCCCGAAGGGTGGAAGCGCCTCCAGCAGGGAGGCCGCCCGCTCGATCTCCAGCCGTCGCGGATAGCCCGGTACGAAGTTGAAACCCAGGGCGTCCGCCCCCGCCTCCAGGGCCCACCGGGCGTCCTCGGCCCGTGTGAGGCCGCAGATCTTCACCCGCAGCACCGGCTTCCTCCCGGAGCGGGGCCAACCATGGCTTCTCTTATAGCATAGCCCTCCCCCAAAAACCAAAGGGCGGGCCCGCAGGCCCGCCCCGCCAGCGCTCGGTGCGCCTCAGCCGCCGAGGTACATGCGCCGCACCTCTTCGTTCTCCAGCAGCCACCGCCCCGTCCCGTGGAAGCGGTTCCGCCCCAGCTCCAGGACATAGCCCCTGTGGGAGATCTCCAGGGCCCGGGCGGCGTTCTGCTCCACCACCATGATGGTGATGCCCGTGCGGCTCATCTCCAGGATCTTCTCGAAGACGAGGGTGATGAAGCGGGGCGCAAGCCCGAGGGAGGGCTCATCCAGCAGGACCATCTTGGGACTGGTCATGAGGGCCCGGCCCATGGCGAGCATCTGCTGCTCGCCGCCGCTCATGGTGCCCGCCGGCTGGCGGCGCCTCTCGCCCAGGATGGGGAAGAGGCCGTAGACCCGCTCCAGGGCCTCCTTCAGCCGGGCCTTATCCTTGATGATGTAGGCCCCCATCTCGAGGTTCTCCAGGACGGTCATGTGCCGGAACACGATGCGGCCCTGGGGCACGTAGGAGAGGCCTGCCCGCAGGATCTGATCCGCCCGCAGGCCGGTGATGGGGCGCCCCTCGAAGCGCACCTCCCCCGCGTCGGGCTTGAGGAAGCCCATGATGGTCTTGAACGCGGTGGACTTGCCGGCACCGTTGGGGCCGATGACGCTCACGATCTCCCGGGGGTCCACGTGCATGTCCACCCCGTGGAGGATCCTGATCCTCCCGTAGCCGGAGTGGACTGCCGCCACCTCCAGCATCCGGTGGTCAGCGCCCGAAATAGGCCTCGATGACTCGCTCATTTCCCTGGATCTCCCCGGGCAGCCCCTCGGCGATGAGCTCCCCGTGGTCCAGCACGAAGATCTTCTCGCAGTGGTTCATCACCACCTTCATGTCGTGCTCGACGATGATGATGGTTTTTCCCTGGTTGCGGAGCTGATGGATGCGGTCCAGGAGGGTGTTGAGCAGCGTGCGGTTCACGCCGGCCGCCGGCTCGTCCAGCAGCAGCAACTCCGGGTCGGACATGAGGGCGCGGACGAACTCGAGGAGTTTCTGCTGGCCGTAGGAGAGGTTGCCGGCGTATTCGTCCTTGAGGGGGGTGAGGGTGACGAACTCCAGGAGCTCCAGCGCCCGCTCCCGCACGGCGGCCCGGTCTCCGTCGCGGGAGACGGCCACCAGGTTCTCCAGGGCCGTCATCTCCTTGAAGACGCGGATGATCTGGAAGGTGCGGCTGACGCCCCGCTCGAAGACCTCGTGGGGCCGCAGGCCGTTCATCGGCTCACCCTTGTAGAGATACTCGCCGCCGTCGATGCGCTCGAGGCCCGTCAGGAGGTTGAAGAGGGTGGTCTTGCCCGAGCCGTTCGGGCCGATGAGGCCCGCGATGATGTTGCGCGGCACCCCGAAGGCGCAGTTGTTGACCGCCGTGATGCCGCCAAAGCGCTTGGTCAGCTTGCGGATGTCGAGGATGATGTCTTCGGCCACGACCGCCCTCCCCTCCTACTGGATCACGCCCTTCGCCACATAGCCCCGGTCGATAAGTATACCCATAATCCCCCGGGGCACGAAGAGCACAATCAGGATGATGAAGGCCCCGTACGCGATCAGGTGCAGCCAGGGCACGTACCACCAGACGAACTCCTGGGCGGTGTAGAGGATGGCGACCCCGACGATGGGGCCGATCACCGTCCCCTTGCCCCCCAGGAGCGCCATGATGATCATGTTCACGCTGATGGCGATGAAGAAGATGGAGTCGGGCTCGATGTAGAGCACCTTGTAGGCGACGATGCCGCCGATGACGGCGGGCCAGAAGGCGCTCAGCATGAAGGCGTACATCTTGTACGCGGTGGTGTTGATCCCCATGGTCTCGGCCGCCGTCTCGTCCTCCCGGATGGCGGCGAGCCTGAGGCCGAACTTGGAGTGGGCGATCCAGTAACACATGGCCACCGTCAGGACCGCCACCAGCAGCCCCGAGTAGTAAGTCGAGAGCGAGTTCTCCACGTTGGGCATGGAGATGCCGTAGCCGCCCCCCGTGAGCGACTCCCAGGCCAGGGCGATCACCCGCAGAACCTCGTTGAGGCCCAGCATGGAGATGGCGAAGTAGGGCCCCTTGAGCCTAAGGCAGGGGTAGCCGATGAAGGCCGCCCAGGCCACCGCCAGGAGGCCGCCCGGCAGGAGGGTGAGGTACCAGGGCCAGCCGTATTTCGCCACCAGGATCGCCGTGGTGTAGGAGCCGATGCCGAAGAAGGCCACGTGCCCGAACGACACATAGCCCGTGAACCCCGAGATGATGTTCCAGCTCGAGGCCAGGACCACGTACTGCAGGGCAAAGAGGACGAACGAGATCTTGTAGACGTTCACCATGGAGGGCCAGAGGAGCAGCAGGATGAGGCCCACGCCGATGGCCGTGAGCTGAAGGCGCGCGTTATTCATCGGCGATCCCGCCCAGCAACCCCTGCGGCCGCACCAGCAGCACCGTCACCAACAGGGTGTAAGCGGCCAGCTCCTGGAGCTGCGAGCCGTTGGGCACGAAGAACGAGATGAACCCCTCGATGACGCCCAGCAGGATGCCCCCCCGCCGCGCCCCCAGGGAGGTGGCCCGGCCCCCCAGGCTGCTGATGGCGAACGAGCGCAGCGTGTAGAGGGCGCCCACCTCGGGGTAGAAAGAGAGCTGGATGCTGGTCAGGACCCCGCCGGCCCCGGCCAGGGCGGCGCCGAAGCCGAAGGTGTAGAGGTAGATCCGCTCCACGTTGATCCCGCACACCATGGCCACGTCGGCGTTCTGCGCCGTGGCTCGGACGGCCTTCCCCAGCCGATTGAATTTGAGGAAGGCAAAGACGCCGCCCGTGAGGGTCGCCGCGACGATGAAGCTGATGACGGACGGATAGCCCAGGGCCACGTTGCCGACCATCATCGCGCCGGTCATGTAGGGGATGGAGCGGAAGTCCGAGGTGAAGATGCTGATGGAGCTGTTCACCAGGATGAGGGAGAGGCCGAAGGTGATGAGGAGCGGCGTGAGCTCCGGCCCGCCCACCACCGGGTTGAGCACCAGGCGCTGGACGCCCATCCCGAACAAGTACATGAGGGGAAGGCCGATCATCAAGAAGATCCCGATGCCCAGGAGCGCCATGCCCAGGTTGACCGTGAAGAGCCTGTGCACGTCCGCGGGTAGGAGCAACATGAAGAAGACGAAGGCCAGGTAGGCGCCCATCATGAGGAGCTCGC